>JAYUTY010000325.1:0-12367 GCA_043754875.1 Gemmatimonadota bacterium | reverse complement strand
GAAGTGCGACCGCGCCGCCGAGCATCGCGCGGAGCCCGATGTCCGGGGAGAGCACGAGGTCGGTGTGCTGGTCCACGCGATCGGAGCCGACGCCGCCGCTCAGGATGATGGCGTTGCCGCTCGAGTTGCCCCACGGGATGTTGTAGTTCAGGCGCCCGATGTAGTAGTTGATCTGCACCTTGTCGCCCGTCGTGACCTTGGGATTGCCACCCCGATTGGCCAGCGCGTCGACCTGCGAGTACGATGCTTCGCCTTCCAGCTCCCAGCGTGGCGAGAAGAAGATGCCGAAGCGGCCTCCCGCACCGCCGCCGAGACGCTTCGTCTGCAGCGCCTCGTCCATGCGGTCGAGCTGCAGGAATCCTCCCAGCTCCACCGTGCCGGCGTGCTGCGCAACGGCGGACCGTGTGGGACTGGCGATGGCGAGCCCGAGGAACACGGGCAATATGAGACGGCGGATGTGCATTTTGTTCGCTCCACTTGCGGGTTGGGTTGAACGCCGACCGCAGAGTGGACGGCGCATCACCTGGAATGGTTCCATGTGCTGATAACGTAGCACCATTGATGCCAGCTGAGCACGCCTCAGCGCCTATGGATCAATCGTCCGGTGCAATGCGTCAAGTCCGACGGTCGTGGCGGAGTTCCCCCGCGCGGCGAATCACATGTTTACCAGGCGCGTTCCGCAGGCTGATACGGCGTCCCATCAGGGCCGGATCGGCTCGCCCGGCCGTGCGCTGCCGCCGTCCACCACGTACCGCCAACCACCTACGCGCTGTCGCTTCCACACCGTGAGATACTTGGAGGGGCGGACAATCGGCGCCGCGCCCTCGCGCCGTCCGGTGAACACGGCGTTGCCCACGGTGAAGCCAAGATCGCCGGAGCCCGAAATCTCGCCGAACACGGGGCGCCACTCGAGCGAGCTCGCGGACGTCGACGGTCCGAACGACTCCATGATCGCAGTGGGCCCGGTGATGAACTCTCCGCTCGCCGAGAAGATCTGTGCGTCGTCGGCCGCGTAGCGTCCGAAGGCTTCGCCGGTCCCGACCTCGGTCGCGTAGGTGGAGAAGGCATTATCCGCGTCGCGGAGCGCGTCCAGCGGACCACGGCTACGCGGCATCGCGACGTCGGGCAGCACCGACGCGACTGCGGCATCGGGCAGCGCGAGGGGCGCCGGCGGCGAGCCGTACGTCTCGGCGTAGGCCGAGATGCGCCATCCGACTGGCTCACGGCGCCAGAAGGCGATGTAGCGGTCCACGTGGAGCGCCGGCGACCCAGCGCGATCGCCGATGCTGGTGATCGTGTACCCGTAGGTGAAGCCACTCCGCCCATCACGGCTCGGTTCCGCGCGAACCGGCTGCCAGCGCAGGCTGATTGCCGTGCCGAGTGACTCGGCACGCGCGATCGCGAGCGCCGCCGGGCGTCCGCGGACGATCGGCAGCCCGCCTCGCAGATAGGTGACGTCGGACGCGAACATGCTGGCGAGACCTGCCGAATAGCCCAGCCGCGCCACCGAGTCCGCCCGCCCGATATCGGCGCTGAGCAGGTCATCGTGCGCCTCCTGCATCGCGGAGAGCGGCGCGAGCACCGACGACCTGGCGAACGACGCGCCCGGCAGCGGCGCACGCGCCGAGTGACAACCCGCCGCGGATACCGCCAGAAGTACGAACAGCGATCGAGCCTGCACGCAGACGCTCCGTCGCGCCGGGTGAGATCGCGGGGCCGCCTGCCCCGGACTTTCAGAGTAACCAGAAGGGACCGGCGTGGGGAAGTGGCGGGGACTTCCATGGTGACGAGGCGACCGTCGTGAGTGATCAGGAGGCCGCCCTGCCACTGACCAGTCCGCTACAGGAACGCGGCGACGTGTCGCAGTGTATTCTGTGGTGCGACGTCGTCACGCGACATGATGTGGCGGCGCGGCAACCCCGGTCGTCTTCTGGCCGGGCCTGATTGCACCAACGCACATCACTCACCCGCTTACGCCTCACTGGGGCACGCCATTCCCGCTGTTGTGACGACACCACGCAAACGTTCCACCCGACGTCGGGGGCGAGGCACCGCTGCCGCGCAGCTCACGTCGACCTCCACCAGCCGCACGGCGTACGCCGAGACGCGACGGTGGCTTCTCGAGCAGCACGGCCCGATCTGCGCCTACTGCGGACGCCGGGTCCCCGCTGCCACGATCACGCTCGATCACGTGACGCCTCGCAAGGGGCAGAGCGCGTACGATCGGCGCGACAACCTCGTGCTCGCGTGCAGCGACTGCAACGGAATCAAGGCGGACATGCCGATCCTGTCCTTCCTGCTCCGCAAGCGCGAGCGCGCGAGCATGCTGCGCACGTACGGCGCGCATCTCAGCCCGATGCTCGTTGAGCTGATCGAGGGGCTGACCCCCGATCACGTGAACCCGCCGCGTGTGAAGGAGAACTTCGACGACCTCCTCTTCAACGAGGACGAGTCGCCGTACTACGAGTCGCCCTACAGCGACTAGCTCGCGACTAGCGTCGCCGGGCCAGCCAGCGCAGCTCCTGCCGGCCGGCCTTCACCACCGCTCGCGCGACGAGCCAGATCGGTGAGCCTCGTGCGAACGCGGCGGCGATCGCCCAGAGCGCCCTGAGGGGAAACGAGCGCGCCGGCGCCAGCGCGACGATCTCCTCCCAGTCGTCCGGCTCGAACTTCCGCTTGAACGCGTCCAGCCCCTCGAAGTTGTAGAAGCGGCGCCCGTGCGCGCGCACGAGACGCAGCGCGAGTCGCAGCCAGGCGGGCATGCGCCGCCCATCGAACCGCGAGTGGCGGGAGAGCGGCGACAACCCGAGCGTCACGTAGCGCGCACCGCTTGCACCGAGTGCCCGCATCGTGGCGTCCACCAGCAGCTCCGCGGTGCCGTTGACCGCACCGGCGCCGCGGATGATCTGCTCCACGAGCCACCCGCCGCGTGCCGGCACGGGCGAGGCGACGAGGAAGCCGATCACCGTCGATCCGCGCTCCGCCACGAACACGCGGCGATCACCCAGCTGGTCCAGCGTCTCCGGCTCAACGAGGAAGTGCAGCGGCGGGAGCGCCCGCGTCTGCAGCCAGTGCGCCAGGCAATCCCGAAGCGCCTGACTCCGCTGCGCCTCGTCCGACGGCCATTCGCGCACGAGCACTCCCTTGTTGCTCGCGCGGCGGAGCTGCGCGCGGAGCGACGCCTTGCGCGCGACAATGGCCGGCCAGCCGGCCGGATCCCAGCTGGGCTGCGCACCGAGGCTCGCGGCGCTCCAGCCGAGCCTGTGGACGAGACGCGCTTCGAGCCGCTCGCCCGCGCCGAAGTAGCAGACGTGCTCGCGACAGGCCGCCGCGTCGGCGCCGAACTCGCGCACCACGTCATCCAGCCGGTCAGCGCTGCAGACCGGCGCGCCGGCGACGACGCGCGTGCCGGCTTCGCGCACGTAGCCCACGAGCGCATCGCCCCGCTCCGAGAACCAGTGTGCGATCCCGGGATTCAGCAGCTGATAGGCAGTCGCGTTCCATCCGTGCTGGAAGATCAGTCCGCGCGCATGGGCAGCATCGTGCCGGGCAACCGGGGCGCTCACGACGTCAGTTCGTCGACGCTGGCGCTCGCACTGCCGAGGCTGCGCGATCGGACGCCGCTGCGCCCGCACTCGCCAACCGTGTCGCGGCGTCGTGCAGCATGCCCAACTGCCGCCGTAGCCGTTCGATCCGCGCGGTGACGAGCGCGGGCAGGCGAGCGCCCGCCGGCTCGATCCGCGGTGCTTCGGGAGGCGCCTCACTCGCCTCGACTGCCGCAGCGGTCTCGCGGACGCCGCGCGAGAGCTCGGCGGCGAGTGGAGCGAGGGCGACGCGCGACACGCCGACGTCCGCGTGTCTCGCGATGGCAAGCGCGGCGACTGACGCCGAGAAGCGCCGGATGTATGTGACGAGCACGAGCGCCGGCGCCAGCGCATCCGGGTCGCCATGCTCCTCCTCGATCAGGCGCTGGAGCGACTCCTCCGCATTCACCAAGGCGAGGCCGATCGCGCGACGCGCTTCGCGGATCGAACGGCTCGCCTCATTGCTGAGATCGTCGTAGTGCGAGATGACGGCATCCAGATAGGCGGCGTTGGCGCGCAGCGCCGCCGCAAGCTGCGTGGGAAAACGGTTGCGCTCCGGGCTCGGCCAGAGCAGCCGAGAGCCGACGAGGGCGAGTGCGCCGCCGAGCAGCGTGTTGTAGACACGCAGGTGAGCCAGATGCCAGTCACCCGCACCTGCCTCCGCGAGGAGCACGAACGTAGGGGTGAGGAAGACCGAGAACGCCGCGTAGTTGAGCGGCAGCAGCGCGACGCAGCTCGCCACGAAGACGAACGCGATCATGAGGATGGCGCGCGGGTCGTGGAAGTACGCCCCGAGCAGCGCGGCGAGGAGTCCGCCGAGCACCGTGCCGAGCACTCGCTGCACGGCCCGATGCAGCGTGACGCCCGTGTACGGCTGCAGGATGACGATCACCGTGAGGGTGACCCAGTAGCCTCGCCTGAGATCGAACAGGTCGGTGAGCGCGACCGCGATCGTCGTCACCACGGCGACCCGAAGCGCGAAGCGGAGGAGCATCGAGTCGGGTGACAGCATCGCGCGCACCGGGGCCATGAAGGGCTCCTCGTTCGGCGCCTCGGCGCGCTCGACGGCGACGGTGGCCGCGTGCGCGTCGGTGACCGTCATGGCCGGATCGGTGGCGGCTGTCCCGCCGTTGATGAGAGAGGCGGTCGCCGACGCGACGCTCGCATACTGCGCCAACCGGTCCACGATCACGCCGACGTGCGCATAGTGTGGATCGTCCGCGTCGGTGACGAGCGCGCGGATCGTGTCGCCCGTCCAGGACACGGGCACGCTCGTGCGGCGCGTCTCCGACTCGACCGCAGCGGCGAGCAGAAGCGCGGTGCGCGCGACGTCGCGGATGGTGGCGCTCGCCGAGAGGTCCAGCTCCGGCCGCCGGGATGATGCCGGGACACCGGCGATCATCTCGTTGAGCGCCACGACGTGTCCGAACAGCTGATCCACTGCCTCGCCGAGCACGAGCAGGCGCTCGCCACGATCGATGGAGCCGGGCCGACCGCGACGCAGGCGCACGAGGACGGCGCGCGCATTCTCCAGTGCCGTGCGCACCGTCGCGCTGCCCGCCGGAAATGGCGGCGCTTCCGCACGCGATTGAGCCCGGGCACTGATGAAGTCGGCCACCTGCAACGCGTAGTCGCTGAAGGCGGTGAACGAGGTGGCGATGGCGAGCCGCGCCGGCCGGTAGGGACGGAGTGGCCAGAGCACGAGCGCGATCGCCATCGCCCACAGACCGCCGATCGCGACGAAGCCGGCGCGGACCAGTGCGTCGAGCGGATGCGTGATCGGCAGCGCCAGCGCCACCACGAAGACGGAGAGCGTCGCGCCACCGACGCTGATTCCCGCCATCCCCCACGCGCGAAGCAGGCTCGCCGCGAACGCGATCGCGAAGGTGAGCGGAAGCGCGACAACGAGATGTCCGCTGACCAGCGAGCCGAGCGCCGCGGCCAGCGCGCCGGTAGCGAGCAGGGTGCTCATCGTGAGCGCCCGCGCGCGGTACGCGCCGCCGCGATCCGACAGCGCGCCGTTGAAGCCGCCGAGGCTGAGCCAGGTCGCGGCCTCACCCCAGCCGAACAGCTGAGACGCGGCGAGCGGAACGACGGTGGCGATCGACGCACGGACCCCAGCCGCGTAGGCGGGCCTCGCGCCCGTGAGCGCTGTCGCCGTCCTGAGGGTCGAGTAGGCGCGCCGGAGTCGGACCATGCGCGAAAGGTACAGTCGCGCTACCCGCTGATCACCTGGCGCACCGCACGCAGCATGGCGTCCGGGAGTTGATCCACATGCTGGATCACCACGTAGCCCGCCGCGCCGAATACGTGCGCGACCCCCTCCGGCTCGTCGCGGTCAACGGTCAAGCAGAAGGAAAACACGCCGGCCGCGCGCGCCTCGAGGACGGCCTGGCGCGAATCCTCGGAGGCGTACGGTCCCATGTAGCCGTCCGCGTCGCTGGGCTTGCCGTCGGAGACGACGAAGAGGAGGCGATGACCGGCAGACTCGCGCGCGAGGAGCGCAGTCATGTGGCGGATGGCCGCGCCGAGCCTCGTGTTGCCCGACGGCGTGATCGCGCCGATACGGTCGCGCACCGCATCGCCGTTGCGCGCAGAGAAATCCTTCACCGTGGTGACGCGCACGTCGGCCGCACCGCGACTGGAGAAGGTGAAGAGCGCGTAGCGATCGCCGAGCGCATCGAATGCCTCGCTGGCGAGCAGCACGGCCATCTTCTCGAAGTCGATGATCCGGTCGCGCGCCGTGACGAGCATCCCGGTGGAGCCGCTGACGTCGACGAGCACCGCGATCGCCATCGCCCGCCTGGCGGGGCGCACGTCCAGATAGAGGCGGTCGGTGGGCGCGTGATCGGTCCGGCGATCGACGAAGGCATCGACGCACGCTGCGAGATCGAGCTCATCCCCTTGCCGCTGCCGGTGCAGCCGAACGCGATGCGCGCGGAGCCGCTCGAAGCGCTGTCGCACGGCGCGAATCGTGGAGGCATGGCTTGCGATCGCCGCCGAGGCCCACGCGTCTCCGTCCGCCGCGGCGACACCCGCGCGGACGGCAACCGCGCGGGCGCGCAGCTGACCCGCCGCGAGGTCCCATTCCGGATAGAGCACCGGCGGTGCCTCGCCGACGATCTCCTTCGGCGGGGCCATGAGCGCCGCGCGCGCCATGACTCGGCCACCCGATGCAGCGGGCGCATCATCGGGTGCGTCGCCGGAATCCGACGTTCCCGGACTGCCTCCGCTCGCCGAGTCGGGCGCGCGAACATCGGTCGGCGCACCGGATGCTTCACCGCCGGCGCCCTGCGCATCGGCGTCGTCGTCGTGCTCGGCGGAACGTGCACCAGCGGTCGGCAGCGTCAGCGTGTTCTGGCTCTGCACGCCAGTGGGATCGGCATCCTCGACCGCGCGGAGTGGCGCAGCGGGCGAAGCGGCACCCCAGTAGGGCACGGCCGTGATGCCGCGGAAGGAGACGCCGGGGTGCGCGGTCGTCAGTTCGGCGTGCCGCTCCGTGGCCCAATCGAGCGCGCTCGATGTGCTGGCGCCGGACGGCAGCCCCACGAATCCCGCTTCGAGATCGCTCGTGAGCACATCGCGAACGAGCGCTTCGGTCGCGAGCTCCAGCGTCGTCATCCCACGTGTGTCCGGGCGCGAGGCGAGCGCCTCGCGGCGCGCGGCACGGATCAGCGCGGCGCCATCGCGCAGGAGCGCCACGATCGCCGCGTCCACGATCGCTCCCTCCGCCACGAGAAAGAGCTCGCGCAGGAGCGGCGGCTCGAGCGCAAGCGCGGTCTCGTGCGTGCCGCGCACGAGCCGCTCTGCCTGTGCGATCGCGAGCAGGCGGTAATGCGCCGCGGCGTCTCCATCGTGCTGCGACGCCTCGAGGATGCGCGGCAGGAGGATCGTCGTGCCACGTGCAGTGGCGAGTGGTGCACCGCCGCGGAGATGGCGGGGCGCACGATTGATGAAGTAGTCGCTCCAGTCACGCCGGGGAGGCGCGAGGATCGCGTCGATCGTCAGCTCGCGATCGTAGAGCGCCCGCAGCAGCAGCTCGAGGCGCCGCTTGACGTCCGCGAGGGCGACTGACGGTGCGGCCGCCGCGTCGTTCGCCGCGCCGCGTGGTGCCGCGCCCTGCGGTACGCCATCCAGCGCGTCGCGTACACGCCCGAGCAGTCCCGACCGTGGGCGGCCGGCGTGCGTCATCGCGTGGCGTCGATCAGATCGCCGATCGCGGCGAGCAGGTCGGGATCATCCGTGAGCGGCGCGGCGAGGGCGACGCGGCAGGCGTCGGCCACCGGGATCCCGCCAGCGATGAGTCGCGCGGTCGCCACGAGCACGCGTGTGCCCGGCCCTTCCACCAGCCCCTGATCGCGAAGGCGCCGCACACGCTGGCCGAGCGCGACGAGCGAGGCGGCGGTGCTGGCGGAGACGCCGCTCTCGTGCGCGACGATCTCCGCCTCGATTGCCGGTGACGGATAGTCGAAGGAGATGGCGACGAAACGCTGGCGCGTGCTCGGCTTGAGATCCTTGATCGCGTGCTGGTAGCCAGGATTGTACGAGATGACGAGCTGGAAACCCGGCGCCGCAGTGACGACCTCGCCCGTCTTCTCGATCGGGAGCACGCGCCGGTCGTCGGTGAGCGGATGGATGACGACCGTCGTGTCCTGCCGCGCCTCGACCACTTCGTCGAGGTAGCAGATCGCGCCGATCCGCGCCGCGGTGGTGAGCGGACCGTCCACCCATTGGGTGTCGCCACCGTGCAGGAGGTAGCGTCCGGTCAGGTCGCTGGCCGAGAGGTCGTCGTGGCAGGCGATCGTGATGAGTGGGCGCTGGAGCCGCCATGCCATGTGCTGCACGAAGCGCGTCTTTCCGCAGCCGGTCGGGCCTTTCAGCATCACCGGGAGGGCACGCGCGTGGCACATCGCGAAGGTGTCCACCTCGCGGCCCGTGCTGCGGTAGTAGGGCGCGTCGCTGGTCGGGTCGGAGCTCGGTGCGGCAGTCGATTGTCTGGACATTGGGATACAATAATGCATACAGAAGTGGCACCGCAACCGCTGCTCGACGCCTGCGCAGTCGCGTGACGAGGCGCGGCAGCGTGGTCGGCGTCAGGGCGAGGGAGTGAACCAGAGCGGGACGCCGTAGTCGTAGCCCAGCTCCTCGCCCGGCTCGATGTCGCGGGTGGCGAACACCGACATCGTCAGCGGCTCGGGACCTGTCGCGAGCTCCACGTTGCCCGGCGCGTCGTGGTTGTAGAACATCAGCAGCCCACCTCCCATCGCGAGCTCCTCGTCGGGTGTGTCGCTCCAGTAGAGCAGATACTCGTCGAAGGCGGTGAGGGCGCCGTCGCGCACGGGCACGTCCCGCCGGGCCACGAGAATCACCGGCGAGCGCTCGAGCTCCGTGCCGGCGGCACATGCAACGAGCGCGACGACGCCCCTGCCCTTGCCGGGTATCTCTCGCAGCCCGATGCGTGGTGCACTTGGTGGTGCACTTGGTGGTGCGCTTGGTGGTGCAGTGCGTGGTGCAGTGCGTGGTGCAGTCACGAGCACTCCTCGACGTGAGACCTGCGTGATAGCGATGACGCCTTCGACTGCGCGGTACGATGGCGCCTCTGGCCACGCATGATTCACATGATAAGGCGCGGCGCGGCGCGGGTCATTCTATCCATAAGCCTGGGTCCCCGGATCTGAGTCCGGGCGGGGTCCCGTTTTGACAGGGTAGAGGATTGAGGCCACACTCGTCCGAGACGACCGCAAACAGACGATTGCTCAGCCCGGCAGCAACCGCGTCAGTCCTGCGGCGTCACACCGGGTGCGGAGTCGATGCGCGCGAATCCATCCGATGGCGAGGCATCGGCCTGAAAGGCGGCGAATGGTGCGATGCCGAGGCGCACCTGCATGCTGTACGCGATGCGATGCGCGAGCCCCTTCATCGCCGACGCGTTCTCGCCAGAGTATCGCGCGTCCACGACCTGCTCGAGCGTCGCCACCCAGCGCGCAAAGTGTTCGGCGGTGAGCCCGGGCATCTCGAGGTGCGGCTTGAATGCATTGCCCGAGTAGCGGCCAGTGTGAAAGACGATCGTGGACCAGAAGTCGACGATGCGCGGCAGGTGCGCGCTCATGTCGAGCAACGCGAAGTAGGGGGCGAGCAGAGGGTCGCGGTCGAGCGTCGCGTAGAAGGATGCGAGCAACCCCGAGAGATCTTCGTCGTGCAGGTCGCGACGCTGGTCTGGTTCAGTCTTCTTCACCTTCGACCTCATGCACGTGAGTCGATGCTTCACCCATGACGCAGCACATGCCATGGCGCGTGACGCAACGTACCCCGCTTCGTCATGTGCGCGCCCGTGGCAACTCTGCTCCGGGTGCGGAGGTTCGAGCCCGCGCGTGCCGTCGCGCTCGTGTGTTTCGCCTTTCCGACATCATTCGATGCCTACGGACCTCCACGTCGATCACGCGCCAGCACTCCCCGCACTCCCCGCGCTCCCCGCGCTCCCCGCGCTCCAAGCGGCGTTCGCCGCCTCCCGGTTGCCACCGTCATCTTCGACGCGGCGGGTCGACCCATAGCAGTGAACAGCGCCTTCGTCGAACTCTGGGAAGTGGACCTCAGCGCCGTCACCGCTGGCGATACGGTGTGCAATTTTCCTTGTCTGCTCGCGCCTTCGCTGCAACAGTTGGTGGAGCGCGCCCTGTCCGGAGACGCGGTCAGCCTACCCCCGATCCTGCGTGCCACAGACGCATCCGTGGGGGGCGAGGCGCGGTGGATCGAGGTGAGCTTCCATCCAGTGGGCCCGAGCGGCACGCCGACGTTTCTCGTCGCCCAGCACCGAGACGTGACGCACGAGGTGGCGACGCAACTCGACCGGCATCAGTTCGAGGCCATGCTGGACAGCTTGTCCGAGGGAGTGGCTGCGTGCGACGCCGACGGCCGCCTCACGCTGTTCAATCGGGCGAACCGCGAGTTCCATGGGATCGATGCAGCGGGCGACCTCGCCGCCGAGCGCTGGTCTGAGCACTATGCCGTGTTCGAGCTCGATGGACAGACGACCTTTCCCAGCGACCGCCTGCCGCTCGTTCGCGTCCTGCGGGGCGAAGCGGCACCTGTGGAAGAGATGATGATCCATTCGCCTTCGCGGGGTGGTCCGCGGCGTGTCGTCGTCTCGGGCCGTCCGATCCAGAATGCCGAGGGGACCCTTCTCGGTGGCCTGGTCACCGTGCGCGACGTCACCGACGAGCGCGCACAGGAGCAACTCCTTCGCGAGCGGACGGCCGCACTCCGGCAGAGCGAGGAGCGGTTCCGCGGGGCATTCGAGCACTCGGGCATCGGCTTCGCCATCGTCGGGCTCGACGGAGGCTGGCTCCAGATCAACGGAGCCCTCTGCACGATCACCGGCTACGCCGCGGACGACCTGCGCGCGCTCACCTTCCAGGAGATCACGCACCCGGAGGACCTGCATGCCGACCTGGAGCACCTGCGCGCCCTGCTCGCCGGGGAGGTGTCCAGCTACGGGATGGAGAAGCGTTATTTCCGAAAGGATCGGACCGTGGTTCACGTGCTCCTCACGGTGTCGCTCGTCCGCGATGGATCGGATGCGCCCGTCCACTTCGTGGCGCAGATCCAGGGCCTGACGGAGCGGCGCATCACGGAGGAACGACTGCGGCACACGGCGAAGATGGAAGCCGTCGCGACGCTGGCGAGCGGGATCGCGCACGACTTCAACAATCTCCTCACCGTCGTGCGTGGCGGCGCCGATTTCATCCTCACCGACCCTGAGGCAAGCGCTTCGGTGCGGCACGACGCCACCGCCATCCGGAGTGCCGCAGAGCGCGCACAGACGCTGACGCGCGAGCTGCTGACCTTCGCGGGACGCCAGGTGCGCGATGTCAGGATGATCAGCGTCGCCCAACTCCTGCAGGCGGCGGCCCCTCTCCTCCACCGGCTGCTCTCGACGCACCACCAGCTGACGATACGTGGGACCGCCGAGGACGCGCGTCTGCTTGGTGACGAGAACGAGCTGCAGCTCGCGCTTCTCAACCTGGTCGACAATGCGCGGGACGCGATGCCGGACGGCGGAGTCGTGACGGTGACCTACCGCCTCGCCCACGTACGCGAAGTAGATCTGGCGGCGCTTGGCGTGCCGTCTGGTAACTACGTGCAGCTCGTGGTCGAGGATGCTGGAAGGGGGCTCAGTGACGAGGCCCGTGCACATCTCTTCGAGCCCTTCTTCAGCACCAAGGCCCCGGGGAAGGGGACCGGGCTCGGGCTCGCTACCGTCTACAGCGTCATCCACGCCATCGGCGGAACTGTCACCGACGAGCACGTCTCGAGTGGTGGCGCCCGCTTCATTCTCTGGATTCCCGCCGCGGCCGACCACGGCGTCGACGATGTCAGCAGAGTAACCGGCGACGGGACGCTCGTGAACGATGGTGATGCGCCACTGGTGATCGTGGTCGACGATGAAGAGGGCGTCCTGGCGGTCGTCGCGCGAGCGCTTCGCCGAGAGGGATTCACTGTGATGACGAGCTGCGATGGGAGCGAGGCGCTCGCGCTCCTGAAGACGCGTCCCGAGGCAGCCGTGCTCGTGACCGACTTCGTCATGCCAGGGATGAACGGCAAGGAGCTGCTCGAGGCCGCGGCGGCCCGGTTCCCGGAGGTTCGTCGTGTGCTCGTGTCGGGCTATACACCCGACCGTGAGACGCGAGAGACGATTGCCAGCACCGGGACTACCTTCGTCGCCAAGCCATTTGCCATCGCGGAGCTGGTCGCGACGGTGCGACAGGCGCTCGGGCCCACGCTGG
>JAYUTY010000324.1:0-4311 GCA_043754875.1 Gemmatimonadota bacterium | reverse complement strand
CGGTGGCGGTGAGGATGCCGGCAAGCTCGGCGTGCCGGGCCGACTGGATGACACGAGAGTCCTTCGCGGCGACTTGCCAGCCGCTGGATCCACGACTCAGCGTGAGGTGCGCGACAGCCACGCTGGTCGCCCAGTTCTTGGGCTGCATGAGCAGGACGCCGTTGATGACCGTGTCGCCGACTTCCTGGTGCGAGTGGCCGTACAGGATGAGATCGATGCCGGGCACCTCCCGCGCGACGCGAGCCGCAACGTTCTCGCTCGGCATGCGTGTCGTCACCGTGTCGTAGCTCGATGCGCCGTCGAGCCCGGAGTGCATGGTGACGAGCACCACGCTCGCGCCGGCGGAGCGCACGTCGGCGACCGCGGTGCGCACCTCGGGGACGATGTCGCGGATGACGAGCTTGCCCGCGAGGTTGTCGCGGTCCCATACCATCGAGCCCGGCGTCGTCGCGCCGACGATGCCGACGCGCACACCGCCTCGCTCCACGATCGTCCAGCTCAGGAAGGCGCGGCTTCCGTCGGCGCGGTAGGCATTCGTCGCGAGGAAGGGAAAGCGCGCCTGCTTGAGGGTCCGCTCGAGGAAGGGCAGCCCGTAGTTGAACTCGTGATTGCCGACGGCGGCGGCGTCGTACTGGAGCGCGTTCATCGCCGCGATCACGGGGTGCGGCGCATCGGCCGGCGCGACACGCGCGGCGACGTACGTGAGCGAATTGCCCTGGAGCAGGTCGCCGGCATCGAGCAGGATCACGCGGCCGGGCGCGGCGCGGCGGAGTGAATCGACGATCGTCCCCGCGCGCGCGAGGCCGCGCTGGGCATCGGTTCGGTCCGACTCGTAGTTCCAGCCCCGGATGCGACCGTGCGTGTCGGTCGTGCCGGCGACGACGAGGTCGAAGCTCTCGCCCGAGCCGGAGGACGTCGATGACGGATGCGCACAGTTCACCGTGAGCAGTGCCGCCGCCGCCGCCGCCGCCGCCGCAGCGTAGAATCGAATTCGCATCGGAAAAAGCTAGTCGGCGGGGCTGCGAGCGGGGAGGCGAGCTCCGGTTGACTCGCCCTCGCCAGCGGCCCACACTTGAGCGAGCCGACCGGCGCAGCGAGCCGCATTCCACGCAGATACACGACCGTGACACACTCCCCGCTGACCCGGCGCTCCACACCGGGCGACATTGCAGCCATGCGCACTGCTGCCAGCCTCGACAGAATTTCCGCGTGAAGCCGCTGGTGATCGGTGTCGCGGGTGGGACGGGGTCCGGCAAGAGCACGGTCGCGCGCAATGTCGCCGCGGAGCTCGAGGACGCCTCCGTCGCCTTCCTCGACATGGACGCCTACTACCTGGATCACGGGCACCTCTCGCTCGAGGAGCGCCGCAAGGTCAACTGGGACCATCCCAACGCGTTCGACTGGGATCTCCTCGTGCAGCAACTGGCGCAGCTTGCGGACGGCTCGGCCATCGACAAGCCGGTGTACGACTTCGTCCAGCACGCGCGCAGCCAGGAGACCGTCCGAATCCCGCCGGCCGACGTGATCGTGATCGACGGCATCCTCCTCTTCGTCGACGCGCGCGTGCGGGACCTCTGCGATGTGAAGGTGTTCGTGGACGCGGATGCGGACGTGCGCCTGATCCGGCGCATCCGGCGAGACATGGCGAAGCGCGGCCGACCGCTCGCCGACATTCTCGAGCAGTATCTCTCCACCGTGCAGCCGATGCATCTCGAGTTCGTGGAGCCCAGCAAGCGCTATGCGGACGTCATCGTCCCGCGCGGGGGACACAACCCGGTCGCGATCGCGATGATCGTCGCCAAGATATCGCGTCGGCTACAGATCGTGCTTCCATGACGACGCCGCCTGCGGTCACCGGGGAGCGAATCCTCGTCGTGGACGACGAGGCGGACATCGTCGCGCTGGTCGCCTATCACCTCGCGAAGAGCGGCTACCGCGTCTCGACCGCGGGCTCGGGCCCCGAGGCGCTCGATGCAGCGCATCGCGAACGGCCGGCGCTGATCGTGCTGGATCTGATGCTGCCCGGCATGTCGGGCTACGCGGTGCTCGAGGAGCTGCGCTCCAGCGAGGCGACGCAGGACATCGCGGTGCTCATGCTCACCGCACGCCGCGAGGAAGCCGATCGCATCCAGGGGCTCTCGCTCGGCGCCGACGACTATCTCACCAAGCCGTTCAGCCCGCAGGAGCTCGTGCTGCGGGTCGGCGCGATCCTTCGCCGTGTTGGTGCCAACAGTGCCTCCAACGGTGACCGGATCAAGCTCGGACCGCTCGAGATCGACTGTGCCGCCCACATCGTGCAGGTGGACGGCCAGCCGGTGGATCTCACGCCCACCGAGTTCAAGCTGCTGCTGACGCTGGCCGAGCGGCGTGGTCGCGTCCAGGGTCGGGCTCACCTGCTCCAGACGGTGTGGGAGGCGGCGCCCGATATCCAGACGCGGACCGTGGACATGCACGTGCAGCGGCTCCGTGCGAAGCTCGGAGTCGCAGGCGACCTGATCGAGACGGTCCGTGGCTTCGGGTACCGTGTGCGCGCCCCCCAGAGCCGGCCCACGTGAGGCGACTGTGAGGCGGCTGTGACGCTGGCGCGCCGGCTCCTCGCCGGATCGCTCATCGTCGTCACCGTGCTCGTCGCAGCGATCGTGCTGATCGCCGGCGGGCGCCTGCGCGACCGGCTGGTGGACGAGAAGACGGATGAGCTGACGCGCGACGCGAGAGTCGTCGGAGCGGGCTGGAAAGCCGGTCTCGACGCAGACTCGCTCGCCCACGTCACCGGCGACGCGCTCGGCTATCGCGTCACCCTGATCGACAGCGCGGGGACCGTGGTCGGCGATGCCGAGTTCAGTCCGGAGGCGCGCCGGCGCCTCGAGAATCATGCGACGCGCCCGGAGGTCGTCGCTGCGCGCGCGTCGGGCACCGGCTCCTCGATGCGTCGCAGCGCGTCGGCGGGCGATGACGAGCTCTACGTGGCGGTGCGGCATCCGATGGGGATCGTTCGCGTTTCATTGAGCACGCGCCGGCTCGACGCCGTGGTTAATGGCGCGCAGCGGGACGTCCTGATCAGCGGACTCGTCGCGCTCTGCGGCGTCCTGGCGCTCGCGTCCCTGTTCGCGCGCAGCATCTCGCAGCCGGTCGTCGAACTTCGAGACGTGGCACGCGCTATCGCCGGCGGCGACCTGACGCGCCGCCCCTCCCTCTCGGCACCCGGCGAGATCGGCGACCTCGCGACCGCACTGCATCGCATGGCCGAGCAGCTGGCGAACCGGCTGCACGCGCTGCAGGAGGACGACCTGCTCATGGTCGCGTTGATCGAGTCGCTGGAAGAGGGCGTGCTCGCGCTCGACCAGCGCGGCACCGTCGTCCGCGTGAACGAGCGGGCGCGAGCGCTGCTCGCGCTTCATTCCAATCCGCCGTTTGGGCGGGAGCTGCTGCCGCGTGAGCATTCCCTGCGCGTCGCGATCGACCAGGCGCTGGTCGGCGAGAGCACGGCGGCTGCGGAAGTGCAGCTGTTCGGCCGCACCGTCGTCATCGCGTCGCGTCCGCTCCCGACTGGTGGCGCAGTCGTCACACTGCTCGACCTGACGGTCCTGCGCCGCCTGGAGACGATCCGTCGCGACTTCGTCGCCAACGTATCGCACGAGCTGAAAACACCCCTCACCGCGGTCAGCGGCTTCGCCGAGACGCTGCTGGACGACGACATCCCACCGGCGCAGCGGCGACGCTTCGTCGAGACGATTCGCGACAACGCAATGCGCATGCAACGCATCGTGGACGACCTGCTCGACCTGTCGCGGATCGAGAGCGGCGGCTGGCGGCCCAACGTCTCCACGATCGACGTCAGCGGAATCGTCCGCGACGTGTTCTCGTCAGTCGATGCGCGCGCTTCGGTGAAGGGGCTGGCGCTGGTGGCGAGCATCGCACCCGAAGCTGTGAGCGCGAGTGCCGACCCGACGGCGCTCCGACAGGTGATCACCAACCTCGTGGAGAACGCGGTGCGGTACACGCAGGCAGGAAGTGTCACGCTGCGCGCTCGGCGGGATGACGGCGGCGTGTGGATCGACGTGCTCGACACCGGCATCGGGATCGCGCCCGACGCGCTGCCGCGCATCTTCGAGCGCTTCTATCGCGCGGATGCCGGTCGGTCGCGCGATCAGGGTGGCACGGGGCTCGGACTGGCGATCGTACGCCATCTCGTGGATGCGCATGGCGGACGTGTCGAGGCAGCGAGCATCGTCGCGCGCGGCACGACGATCAGCGTACTCTTCCCGGATCGTGTGGAGCAGTAGAACGGCGAACGGGCCGGCGTCGCGATCG
>JAYUTY010000323.1:0-12415 GCA_043754875.1 Gemmatimonadota bacterium | reverse complement strand
AGGTCGGAGTCTTCGGGGCGACGGTGGACGACGCCGCCCGCGCGCTGCAGGCGATCGCCGGCCACGACTGGCAGGACTCCACGTCGGTGGACCTGCCGGTGCCCGACTACCCGCTGGCCCGACGCGCCGATCTCGCCGGCGTCGTGATCGGTCGCCCCAAGGAATATTTTCCCACCGCACTCGACCCACGCGTCAAGGCGCGCTGCGACGCCGCCTTCGCGCATTTCGAGGCGCTCGGCGCACGAATACGCGACGTCTCGTTGCCGCATACCGAGCTCGCCATTCCCGCGTACTACATCATCGCGCCCGCCGAAGCGTCGTCCAACCTCGCGCGCTTCGACGGCGTGCGCTACGGACTTCGCGTCGAGGGCAACGGGCTGCAGGGGATGTACGAGTCGACACGCTCGCGGGGCTTCGGTGCGGAGGTGACGCGCCGCATCATGCTCGGCACCTATGTGCTCAGCGCCGGCTACTATGACGCATACTACCGCAAGGCGCAGCAGGTGCGCACGCTTGTCGCCGACGATTTCAGCCGCGTCTTCGCGAGCGGAGTCGACGTGCTGTTCACTCCGACGGCACCCACGACGGCATTTCCCATCGGCTCCATCTCGGATCCGTTCGAGATGTACATGAGTGACGTCTTCACCGTGACGGCCAACCTCGCGGGCGTTCCGGCGATGTCGCAGCCGATTGGCCTCGTGGATGGCCTACCTGTTGGTGGCCAGCTCATCGCCGGTCACTTCGACGAAGAGACGATGCTCGCCGTCGCCTACGCGCTCGAAGACGCGCTCGGTGCCGAGGCGCACGCGTGAGCGACGCCGCGCCGGAACAGCTTCGCGCCGACTGGGAAATGGTCGTGGGGCTCGAGGTCCACGTTCAGCTGAGGACCCGCACGAAGGCGTTCTGCGCGTGTGCCACCGACTTCGGCGCCGCTCCCAATGTCAACACGTGCCCCGTCTGTCTGGCGCTCCCGGGCGCGCTCCCCGTCCTCAACGCGCACGCAGTGGAGCTGGCGACGCGTGCCGCGCTCGCGCTCGGCTGCACCGTGCATCAGGCTTCTGTCTTCGCGCGCAAGAACTACTTCTACCCGGACCTCCCCAAAGGCTATCAGATCACGCAGTTCGACAAGCCACTGGCCACTGACGGGCAGGTGCAGATCGGGTCTCGGCGCGATGGAAAAGCCATCTGCATCGGTGTGACGCGCGTGCACATCGAGGAGGATGCGGGCAAGTCCATCCACGATCGTTTCGCCGGTGCCACCGCGATCGATCTCAATCGATCAGGCACGCCGCTCATCGAGATCGTCAGCGAGCCGGATCTGCGATCGGCGGAGGAGGCGGGTGCCTACCTGCGCGTGCTCAAGCAGCTGCTCGAATACGTCGACGTCAGCGACGTGAGCATGGAGGAGGGAAGTCTCCGCGTGGACGCGAACGTCAGCGCGCGTCGTCGTGGCGAGACGAAGCTCGGGACCAGGACGGAGGTGAAGAACATGAATTCCTTCACGGGCGTCGAGCGCGCCGTTGAGGTCGAGTTCATCCGTCAGGTCGGCGAGCTGCAGGCCGGCCGAAAGATCCTGCAGCAGACGATGCTCTGGGACGCCGGGGCGGGGCAGGTGCGGCCCAGCCGCGCGAAAGAGGGAAGCCACGACTACCGCTACTTCCCCGAGCCGGATCTTCCACCGCTCGTGCTCGCGCCGGACTGGATCGAGCAGGTGCGACACGACCTGCCCGAGCTGCCCGCCGCACGACGCACCCGGTTCGCGAAGGACTACTCGCTCGGCGAGTACGACGTGGACGTCCTTACCGCGAGCCCGCACCTTGCCGACTACTTCGAGGCCGTCGCGCGTGCGCATGGCGACGCGAAGACTGCGGCGAACTGGGTGATGGGCGAGGTGCTCGCGCGTTTGCGAAGCACCGGGCAGAGCCTCCAGGAGTTTCGCGTCCGTCCCGCCGACCTCGCCGGGTTGCTGGGCCTCGTCAGCGCCGGAGTCGTGACGCTCACGGCCGCGAAGCAGATTTTCGTCCGGATGATCGCCACCGGCGATCCCCCGGCGCAGATCGCCGAACGCGAAGGGTTGATCAGGATCGACGACGAGGAGCAGCTGGCCACGTGGGTCGACGACGTGCTCGAGGAGCTGTCGGCCGAGGCCGCGCGGTATCGCCAGGGTGAGACGCGGCTTCGCGGGGTGCTCGTCGGTGCCGTGATGAAGAAATCGGGCGGCCGTGCCGATGCCCGGAAGGTCAATCAGTTGCTCGAGGCGCGCCTGGCGTCGTAGAGCGGCGTGTCGAGTGTGCGCGCATAGCCGAGCGTCGTCGTCGGCAGGCCAAACTGTCGCTCTGCTTCCTCGTTCACGAGTTGCGCCCCCCCGATGCGCAGCGCGTCTCGACGAACCTGCTTCGCGCGCCGGAGCGCCTCGTCGCCCGAGGGATCCAGGCGGAACGCCGCTGAGCGGTCGAAGCGCACCAGCAGGTCGATGACGTGGTCGTATGAATGCTCCACGTATCGTCCGACGTCATGATTGGCCAGATCCCATCGGCTGTTCTCCGTCATGAGGCCGAAGATCCGCTGCCAGCTCTCGGTGTCGGCTGCGTGCACCATGCCGCGGAAGATGCGGCGATTCGTCTGCGTGCTGAAGATCGTGGGGCTGAGGATGCGATCGAGTAGTCCGTCCGCGCGGGAATGGTCGAGCTGGATCAGATCGTGCGCCTGGCGGGCACACGCGGGGCCGAGGTGCATCTCGAACCGGCTTTCCCAGTAGCTATGGCCCAGCGACGAGGTGCTCGCCGTGACCGCCAGCTGCTTCGGGACGAAGTGGTTGTGCGCCACGGCGTCGGCCGCGAGATGCGCCAGGTATCCGAGTGCGAAGGCGCGCATCGGCTCGTCGGGCGCGGCGTCGTGAATCTCCATGCCGACGGCCCACGAGTGGCAGTGTCGCCCAGTCGGCACGTACTTCTTCGCCATGCTCGTGTCGGCCGCGATCGATCCGTACAGGAAGTCGTAGGGAAAGGCGCGGAGCAGATCGGCCACCGCGCTGGGCAGCAGCGTGAGCGAGCGCAGGACCGCCTCGCCCAGGTAGACGTGGGTGCCCGGCGTCCACGCATGCGCCGTATGTGGAAACAGCGCGAGCAGCAGGAGCGCGACTACGCCGAGCCCACCGAGCCGCACGAGGCGGCTCAGCGGGCGGCGAGTGGCTGAATCAGACGCCGAAGCGCTTGCGCTGGCGGCGAAGGTTGCGCCGCAGGTCGCGCAGCTCGGACTGGACGAAGCCGTCGATGCGCTCGCGCGCCGCGCCCACGGTCTCCCGAACCCCTTCCTCGATGCGCTCGACGGGAACACGTTCCAGAAGCTCCTCGCCTTGTTCGCGCGCCCAGCTCGCACCGGCAGCACCGGCGCGGAGGGCGCTTTTCCCCGCTCGCCCGGCACCGCGGAGCGCTGGTGCCATCGGCCGCTCGCCGGACGGGCCGCGTCGCAGCAGCAGCGTGGCCGTGGCGCCGATCGCCGCGCCAATGAGCGCTGCGGTGAGAAGGTCGTACTGGGCGTCACGCCCAATCTCTTCTTCGCGGGCGGACTCGCGGACGCGTGGGCCCCGCTTCGGGTTCATTGGAATCGATGTAGCCATCGTCGAGCTCCTCCGACGTCGGGAGCGGCGCGTCGATCGCGTCGTCCTCTTCGTCCGAATGGTGAAACGCCGCCGCGCCGGTGCGCACACCGCGCACTGTCGACGCGGTGGCGATGAACATCGTCTCCGCCTCCTCCTGCACTACACTGAGCAGCGCATTGAACTCGCCGAGCCGCTGCTCGGTCAATGCCATCGCCTGCTGCAGCCGCTGGTTCGCCGCCGCGATCGTCGCGTTCACCTGCTGCACGTCCGTTCGCACCGACGTCGTGATGTAGTTCACGTTGTCGGCGATCGCGCTCGCGTGCCGCATGAGTGGGTTGATGTCGCCGTAGACCCGGTCCAGCAGATCGCTCACCTTCGCGTAGCTCTTGCGGAAGTTCCAGGCGGCCGGCACCAGCGCCACGGTCAGCACGAGCAGCGCCACCGTCACCAGCCCGCTGGCGACCGCAGTCACCGTCTCGAACCAGCCGCGTTCCTGTCCGACCTGCCGCATCAGCAGGGTGTCTGGACGCTGTGCAGCCTGCAACAGCCACCACGCGCCAGCGCGCGCGAACGAAACGATCATCGGCACCCTTGCCTAGTGAAGCGGATTGGCCGCGCGCTGCGATCCACTGGGCGGGAACCGAGGCGCACGCGGCCGGCGGCCGACGCCTTCGCGACGTGCAAGGGCGAGGCCAGGTGGAGCACGCTACCGCGCGCGGGAAAGTTGGTCAAGCGGGTCAGCCATCTCGCGCTCGCGCCAGGACGGCGCGAACGGTGCAGTGCTCGCGCAAGCCTGCAGCAGGGCGCCTCGACGCGCCTTGACGCTCGACGGACCGACCGGGATGTTTCCCGGTTCCTCCCGGCCGGAGTCCTCCCGGCCTCGCCACCGTCTCATCGCACGACGCTCATGCCTGCACTGCAGTACATCGTCCAAGGCGGCAACCGCCTCTCCGGCCGGATTCGCCCCTCCGGCAACAAGAACGCCGCCCTGCCCATCGTCGCTGCAGCGCTGCTCTGCGAGGAGCCGGTTCACCTGACCAACGTGCCGCGCATCCGTGACGTCGAGACGCTCGTGCAGCTGCTCCAGTCGGTCGGTGCCCAAGCCACCTGGACGAGCCGCAACGCGCTGACGATCCATGCGAAATCGCTGAGCGCCGCTCACCTCGACCCCGAGCTCTGCCGCAGGATCCGCGCGTCGATCCTGCTGGCCGGCCCGCTGCTCGCCCGCTGCGGCGAGATCGAGCTTCCCCCGCCCGGCGGCGACGTCATCGGACGCCGCCGCGTCGATACGCATTTCCTCGCCCTGCAGCAGCTCGGCGCCTCCTTCCAGCTCGACGAAGCGTTCATGTTGCGCGCCGAGAAGCTGCGCGGCGCCGATGTCTTCCTCGACGAGCCGAGCGTCACGGCCACGGAGAATGCGCTCGCCGCCGCCGTGGCGGCCGAGGGGACCACGGTGCTCCGCAACGCGGCCAGCGAGCCGCACGTGCAGGACCTCGCACACTTCCTCGTCGCCATGGGCGCGAGCATCGAGGGGATCGGCACGAACACGATCACGATCCACGGCGGGCGCCCGCTGCACGGCTGCACCCACGAGATCGGGCCCGACCACATCGAGGTCGGCTCGTTCATCGGCCTCGCTGCGGTCACGCGCTCCGAGATCACCATCGAGCGCGCCGGCGTCGAGCACCTCCGCTCCACCCTGATGGGCTTCGAGCGTCTCGGTGTGGTCTGCCGCGTCGAGGGCGAGGACCTGGTGATTCCAGCCGATCAGGAGATGGTGATCCGCAGTGATCTCGGCGGCGCCGTCCCCAAGCTCGAGGATCAGCCGTGGCCCGCCTTTCCGGCCGACACGATGTCCATCGCGCTCGTCACTGCCACACAGTGCTCCGGTGTCATCGTCATCCACGAGAAGATGTTCGAGTCGCGCCTCTTCTTCGTGGACAAGCTGATCGGCATGGGCGCGCGCATCGTGCTCTGCGATCCGCATCGCGCCGTCGTCGTCGGCCCCACGAAGCTCCACAGTGGCCGAGTGGAATCGCCGGACATCCGTGCCGGAATGGCGATGCTCCTCGCCGCTCTATGCGCCAAGGGCGAGAGCACGATCGACAATGTCGGCCAGATCGAGCGCGGCTACGAGCGGATCGACGAGCGGCTCCGCGCCCTGGGCGCGGAGATCGAGCGCGTCGAGGAGCGCCGCACCGGCTGATGGAGGCCGGCGCGCTTGACGTGCGCGAGGGCGGCGAGGTCGTGGACGACCTCGCCGCCTGGGGAATATTGGCGTTCACGACCGGACGCGCCGCCGGAAGCTTCGGCATGGGCACCGAAGAGCCGGTAAGGGACGTGATCACCCGATGGACCGCGCTCCGCGCACTGCTGGGCGGCACCGCCACCCGACTCGCGACGTCGTACCAGGTGCACGCTGTGCACATCCTCCGGCACACGGGAGGGTGGCAGGGCTGGCTGCGCGGCCCGGAGGCTGATGGGCACCTCAGCGCCGAACGAGGCACGGCCATGGCCGTCACGGTCGCCGACTGCGTGCCCGTCTTTCTCGCGCATCCGAGTGGAGCCGCGGCGGCACTCCACTCCGGCTGGCGCGGCACCGCGGGACGAATCACCGAGCGCGCAATTGCCCTGTTCGCGGAGCTCGGCCATCCGGCCAGAGAGCTGCGTCTGCACTGCGGGCCCGCCATCTGCGCTCGCTGCTATGAGGTGAGCGCCGACGTCTTCGGCCAGCTCACGGGACGCGATCCGGGCAGGCCAGCGACGGTCGACCTTCGCGCCCTGATCGCTGATCACGCGCGCGCTGTGGGAGTGAGGCAGATCAGCGTGAGCCCCCTCTGCACGCGGTGCGACAGCGACCGCTTCTACTCGCATCGCGCCGGCGATCCGGGCCGGCAGCTCGGAGTCGTGCACCCCTTCGGCTAGCCCCGATCGAGGCAACGCGTTCACGCACCGCCAACTCGGTCAGCTGTGCTCGTGCAGCTAACCCCATTGCCCGCCGTCGCTTGACCCGAGCCTCCTGACGGCTTACTATACACGCTTGCGGGCGGTCTTCGGGTCGCACGTGAAATGTGGGGGACGCTCCCCACATTTTTTTATTGCCAGGCGCAGCCTAGAGACAACATGAACGAAGAGCTGGAACGTGTTGTCGCTGAAGGGCTTGACGAGGTTCAGTTTGACCTCGTGGAGCTCCGGCGGGGAGGTACGAAGTCGCGTCCCGTCCTGGAGGTGCGAATCGACCGGCGCGACGGTGAAAAGGTCACCGTGGAAGACTGTGCGCGAGCGTCGCGCGCCATCGAGGCACGGCTCGATTCGGGTGGTCTCGTTTCGGAACGGTACGTGTTGCAGGTGTCGTCGCCTGGCGAGCGTCCCTTGAGGACACCGGCCGAGTGGCGGCGCTTCGTCGGTCGCTGGGCGAGCGTACTCGCCCCGGAGTTCGGCGGTCGGATCGAAGGCGAGATCCTCGCCCTCGACGAAGAGGATGGGGCTGGAGCGGTAGTCACGCTGCGGCCAGAGCGTGGAGAGGCGAAGCGGATCCCGCTCGTGGCAGTCAAGGAGGCGCGGCTGGCATTCCGCTTTTCATAGATAAAGGTCACGGGTCACCTCGCTGGTGACCCTACTCAGCGAGGTCTTGGATGGTCAGTTCCGCAGAGATGTTGGCAGCGTTCCGCGAGTTGTCGAACTCCAAGCAGCTCGACCGGACGGAGCTCTACGGGCTGCTGCAGGACGGCTTCATGGCCGCGCTGGCAAAGAAGTACGGTCCGACCGTTCAGGCGGAAGTCGACATTGATGACGCCAAGGGCGAGATCAAGATCACGGTGCTGAAGACGGTCGTCGAGACGGTCGAGGATCCTGCGCGCGAGATCGCGCTCGAGGAAGCCAAGCTGTTCGACGAGGGCTTCGAGCCCGGTGACGTCCTCGAGGAGCCGATCGACTTTGCCGTCTTCGGCCGCGCCGCCATCCAGGCCGCCAAGCAGCGCATCATCCAGCGCGTCCGTGAGGGCGAGCGTACTAAGATCCGCGACGAGTTCGCGCAGCGCGTCGGCGATCTCCTCTCGGGCGAGATCCAGCAGATCGAGCGCGGCAAGCTCGTCGTGATGCTCAACAAGTTCCGGGAGGCGGAAGCCATCATTCCGTATCGCGATCAGAACCACCGCGAGCACTTCCATCAGGGCGAGCCGATCCGCGCCGTGCTCAAGCGCGTCGAGGAGACGCCCAAGGGTCCGCGCCTGATCCTGAGCCGCGCCGATGGCCTGTTCGTCAAGGCCCTCTTCAAACTCGAAGTCCCCGAGATCCAGCAGAACATCGTCGAGATCCGGGCGACGGCCCGCGAAGTGGGCAGCCGCACCAAGATCGCCGTCTTCTCGCGCGACGACAGCATCGACCCGGTCGGGGCGTGCGTCGGCCTCAAGGGCTCGCGCGTGCAGACGGTCGTCAATGAGCTCGGCGGCGAGCGGATCGACATCGTGCCCTGGTCCTCGGATCCAGAGCGCTTTGCCAAGCTCGCCCTCGCGCCGGCCAAGGTCGCCCGCGTCTTCAGCGATGCGGTCAGCAAGACGATTCAGGCGGTCGTCGACGAGGACCAGCTCTCGCTCGCCATCGGCCGCAACGGCCAGAACGTGCGCCTCGCCTCCGAGCTCACGGGCTGGAAGATCGACCTCTACTCCAGCCGCGAGTGGCTCGAGAAGGGCGGAGCAGAGCAGCTGTTTGCACCGCTCCCGGCTGACGTGGAGACTGACGAGGCGGCCGACGTGCCGCTCACCGAGCTGGAGGGGATGCATCCGGCAACGGTTGCCGTGCTCAACGAAGCCGGCTATCGCACGTTGAACGACATCATCGACCTCGAGCGCGACGATTTTCTGCGGCTTGCCGGCATCGCGCCGGAAGAGGCGGATCGGCTCATCGCGTTCCTGGATGAGCTCACGACGGAAGATGCTCCGGATGACGGCAGCACTCCCCCGAGTGACGGAGCGGCCGCAGCGTGACGCTCTCCGCTCCCGATCGGGTCCGGCTGCTCCGCCTCGTCGGCCTCGGCATCCGGGGACGAGGCGCGATCCTCGGTGTAGAACAGGTGCGCGAGGGCGCGAAGAAGAACAAGGTGGCGTTCGCGATCGTTGCCATGGACGCGTCGCGACACAGCCTGGACAAGATCGTGCCGCTCCTGAACGCCAGGCGCGTTAGATTTGTGGAAGTACCGAGTGCCGCTGAACTGGGCGGAGCGTGTGGTCGCGAGACTACCGCAGTGGTAGGCATCGTCGATCGACAGCTCGCGAAAGGGATTCGCGAGCTGGTGGAGTCGGGCTCCGATGGAGCCCCACAGGAGGCAGTTTGAGCAAGCTTCGCGTGCATGACATGGCAGGGGAGTTCGGGATTTCCGCCGACGAGGTGCTGGGACTGCTTCGTCAGATGGACGTCCCCGTTCGCAGCCACCTGAGCCCGTTGACCGACGACCAGGTTGCGCGCGTTCGCGCGCGCTGGGAGCGTGAGAAGCGCGTCCGTGCCGAGCGGCAGGCCGCGCCTCCCGCACCCGCACGTCGCCGTCGCGGCGCTGCGACCACGGTCCCCGCCGAGCCCGCACCGGTCGTCGCCGTCACGGCCGAGGGTGACGCGGGGGGTGAGAACAGCCCGGTCCGCCGCCGCCGAAAGGCGGCTGATGTCGCCGCGGCTGCCGAAGTAACGGCGGCTGAGCAGGCAGTCACCGCTGCTGCGGAAGCCGCGCTTGCCGCGGAACGTCAGGAGCGTGCCGAGCGTCAGGCGGCCGAAGCTGCTGCTGCTGCTGCGCGTGAGCAGGAGATCGCGGCCGCACGTGCCGCGGCGCTCGCCGAAGAGCGAGCCGCCCTCGCTGAGCAGCACGCGATGGCCCATCCCGAGCCGGTAGCATCCGACACGGGAGCACCGGTCGCCGCTGCCGCTTCTGCGGCTGACACCGAGCCGGCGCGAGTGGAGCCCCCTCGCGCCGACGCGCCACGCGCGGCCGCTCCCCTGCCACCGGCATCGGCTGGCAGCGACCGTCCCCGCCCGCGCCCCATCACGCCAGGCGCCCCGCGTCCACGTTCGGTCGGCTCGGGATCGCCATTTCCGCCTCGCCCTGTGGCATCGGCGTCACCCGGCGGTTTCGGCGGCCCAATGCGGCGCGATGATCGTCGTCCCACCAACGTCAATCCGAACGGTCCGGGCAACCCGCCCCCGTCCGGTGTCGGCGCTGGTGCAGGCGCTGGTGGGGCAGCGAACCGTGCCCGCGGCAAGAAGGGCAAGCGAGGCTCGGTCGATCAGGAAGTCGTGGATGCCAACATCGCGAAGACGATGGCGTCCATGCGCGGCGCGCCCACACGTGGCGGTCGCGTCGATCGCCGGGGCATTCGCGAGGAAGCCGAGGCATCGCGCCTGGCCGAGGTCGAGCGCGAGAAGAAGCTGGTCCGCGTCAACGAGTTCATCACGGTGAGCGAGCTGGCCCAGATCATCAAGGTGTCGCCGACCGAGATCGTCGGCTTCGCCTTCAAGAATCTTGGCCTGATGATCACGGTCAATCAGCGTCTCGACTTCGATCAGATCGAGATCGTCGCCGGCGAGTTCGGCTTCCAGGCCGTCCGCGAGGACGAGTACCAGGCCGAGGAAGTCGGGACGGCCGTCGTCGACACCGCGGAGGACATGAAGCCGCGTCCGCCGATCGTCACGATCATGGGTCACGTCGACCATGGCAAGACGTCGCTGCTCGACTACATCCGCAAGGCGAACGTCGTCGCCGGCGAGGCCGGTGGCATCACGCAGCACATCGGCGCGTACCACGTGGAGCTGGCGGGTGGTCGCATGATCACCTTCCTCGATACGCCGGGTCACGAGGCCTTCACCGCCATGCGTGCGCGCGGCGCTCAGGTGACCGACGAGGTCATTCTCGTCATCGCCGCGGATGATGCCGTCATGCCGCAGACCATCGAGGCAATCTCGCACGCCAAGAACGCCGGTGTGCCGATGATCGTCGCGATCAACAAGACCGATCTGCCGCAGGCGAACGTGATGAAGGTGAAGCAGGATCTCCTCCAGCACGGCGTCGTGCTCGAGGAGTTCGGCGGCACCACGCTCAGCACGGAAATCTCGGCCAAGAAGGGAACCAACATCGACATCCTGCTCGAGCAGATCCTTCTCCAGGCGGAGCTGCTCGACCTCAAGGCGAACCCCGACAAGCGTGCCACCGGCACGGTCGTCGAGGCACAGCTCGACGCGGGCAAGGGGCCAGTGGCCACGGTGCTCGTGCAGAGCGGAACGCTGCGCGTCGGCGACGACTTCATCGTCGGCATGTTCTCCGGCCGCGTTCGCGCGCTGCTCGACGAGCGCGGCAAGCCGGTCAAGTCGGCTGGTCCGGCGATCCCGGTGCAGGTGCTCGGCATGCAGGGCGTGCCGATGGCGGGCGACCAGCTCCTGGTCGTCGAAGATGCAGGTGCGGCGCGTGAAGTGGCGCAGCGCCGCGAGCGGCTGGACCGTGAGGCGAAGAGCCGTCGCACCAACCGCGGTGGCGTCACGCTGGAAGACTTCACGGCGCAGTTCACGAGCGGCGAAGTTCGCTCGCTCCGCATCCTCATCAAGGCGGACCAGGGCGGACCGGCGGAGGCGCTTGCCGACGCACTGGGTCAGCTGGGCACGAGCGAGGTTCGGGTCGAGGTGGTGCACCGAGGTGTGGGTGCCATCACCGAGAGCGACATCCTGCTCGCGCGCGCATCCGGCGCGATCATCATCGGCTTCCACGTGCGGCCTGACAACAACGCCCGTGCCGCAGCCGAGCGCGAGAACGTCGAGATCAAGCTCTATCGCATCATCTACGAGGCAGTCGCCGACGTTCGCGCGGCGCTCGAAGGAATGCTGCGTCCCGAGCAGCGCGAGGTGGTGCTGGGCGATGCCGAGGTGCTCGAGACGTTCAAGGTGCCGAAGCTCGGACTCATCGCCGGTTGCGCGGTGCGCAACGGTGTCATCCGTCGCGACGCGCGAGTACGCGTGATCCGCAACAGCATCGAGGTCTACGAGGGTACGATCGGTTCGCTGCGTCGCTTCAAGGACGACGTGAAGGAAGTGCGCGATGGCTTCGAGTGCGGTATCGGCATCGACAACTTCAACGACCTCAAGGTCGGCGATCGAATCGAGTGCTACCGCACCGAGGAGATCGCGCGGACGCTGGAGTCGGCTCCTCAGAGCTGACGGTTCGTGAGGCGACGGAGCGATGGGCCCATCCGGCCCATCGGCTCCGAGCGCGTCCACTCTCTCGCACTGGTCATTCCCGTGTCACCTGAGCATCACCGCTCCGACCGCGTCTCCGCCGCAATGCGCGAGGAGATCGCCACCTTTCTCGCCAATGACGTCAAGGACCCTCGCATCATGGGGCTCGTGACGGTCACGGCGGTCGAGATCACGCGCGACCTCCGCCATGCGAAGGTCTACGTCAGCGTTCTCGGCTCCGAGTCCCAGCGCTCCGCGACGTTCGAGGGGCTCGGATACGTCGCAGGGCATCTGCGTGGCCGTGTTGGTCGCGCCCTGCGCCTGCGTGTTGCCCCGGAAATCGAGTTCAAGAACGACGAGAGCGTCGCCAACGCGGCGCACATCGAGCAGCTGCTCGCGCAGGTGCGCAAGGATCTTCCCCCCGAACAGCCCGCTGCCCCTCCCGCGCCCGCTGATGAGGGAGTCGACGACTGACGGGCTTCTCCTCGCCGACAAGCCGGCGGGGGTGACGTCGCACGATGTCGTGCTCGCGGCGCGGCGCGCGTTTCGCGAGTCGCGAATCGGTCACGCCGGTACCCTCGATCCCTTCGCGACGGGGCTGCTCGTCCT
>JAYUTY010000322.1:0-4327 GCA_043754875.1 Gemmatimonadota bacterium | reverse complement strand
GCGAGTTGGCGTGCTCGAGACCACTGAAGCCCTGCGACGACGAGTCGGCGATCTGCATGACCGAGTACGTCGTCCACGGCGCCTCGCCAAAGACGTTCACCTCCACCGGGATCACGCGCTTGAGCTGTTCCCACGCCTCCGCGCGCTGCTCGCGCGGCACGCTGCCGCGCGGATAGGTGGCGTAGCGCACCGTACGTGCGGAGATCGTGGCGCTGTCCAGGTCGAACCGTCCGACGAAGACGGGCATGTCCACGAGCTCGTGATAGCTCGCCGCGCTGTAGCTGTGCGTCGGTCCGCCGCCGGCGAGCCCGGTGACCACGAGGAAGTCCGGCTCGGTACGGATGCTCACGGTGGAGGCGAAATCCGCCGACCGCCCTTCCGGATAAAGAAAGACGTTGGTGCCGTTGAACAGCGCGAAGTCCGGCCTCGTCCACGCCATCGCATTGTCGAGCGTGTCGGCGAGATAGTCGAAGCCAACGGTCACGCGGCCTGCGCCGGTGGGACGCACGCGCCAGCTGTCGAAGTCGAGCTTGTCCCACCGCAGCGGCGTGCCGTTCTGCGTGGCCGAGAAGGCGCTCACCCACCGCGCGAAGTTGCTGATCTCGTAGGCGCCTGGAGTCCAGGCTGGCAGCGAGAGCACGACGGCACCGTCGCTCCCGACGTCGAAGCTCGTGTTGACGTGCAGCGTGCGCGCGGCGAGCGCGGCGCGGTCAGCCACCACTTCGTATCGCATCGCGGCGATCGGCGCGGAGACGACCGGTGCCTCTCCCGTGATGCCTGGTGCAGCGCGCTGGGCACGGAGCGCGGGAGCGTGCGTCAACGGCGCGAGCGCACTGGAGCCGGCGAGTACGAAAACGACGGTTGGGCGAGCGAGAAAGCGCATCAGGCGGCGAGTGTGTGAGTCGGCGGTGGCACGGCGTCTCCTGACGGGACCGCGCCTGCGGCCCGTCGCGCCCATGGAACCAACGCTGGAACTAATGCTCAGGAGCCGCCATGCGAAAGCACACCGTACTCTGGTTTGTAGTCTGCCTCGCCGCCACGCCGATCGCGTGTGGCCGAGGCGACCATCGGAGCACCGCTGACTCGGGAGGATCGAACGACGTGGGGAGTCGCGGCACTGCGGTGCTTGCCCCTCGCATGGATGTGGCGGCGAGCGCGCCGGTCGGATCACCAGCCGTCGCTACGAATACGGGCGGCATGGCCGAAGCGAGTGCCGCGCCAAGAAGGGAGAACGTCGCTTCGCTCTCCCGTCGTGGCGCGTCGGAGCCTGCGCAATCGGCGATGCCACGCTCGGCGCAGTTGGCTGATGCGCCGCCCGCCGACGGCGCGATGTTGATCCGGCATGGGGACGCCTCCGTGGAGGTCCGTCGCCTCGACGACGCGCTGCCGACGATCCGGCACGCGGCGACGCAGTACGGCGGCTTCGTTGCCAACACGTCGATTCGCAGCGGCCGCGACGAGCAGCGGAGCGCCACACTCGAGCTGCGCGTGCCGGCGCCACAGTTCGACGCGCTGCTGAGCGCGCTCAACACGGTGGGGAAGGTGGAGTCGGTGAACGCCACGGCACAGGACGTCGGTGAGGAGTACGCCGACATGGGCGCACGCGCGGCAAACGCACGGCGGGTAGAGGCGCGGCTGGCCGAGCTGCTCGCGACGCGCACCGGCCGGCTCTCCGACGTGCTCACCGTGGAGCAGGAGCTTGCGCGCGTGCGCGAGCAGATCGAGCGCTATGACGGGCGGCTGCGGTACCTGGAGCGGCACGCATCGCTCAGCACGCTTAGCGTGGTGCTGCACGAGCCGCTGCCCCTGATCGACCGGCCGCGCAACGGACCGATCGTGGATGCCATCGGCGCCGCCTGGTCGAACCTGATCGCCATCATCGCCTGGTGCATCGCCTCCCTCGGCATCCTGGTTCCGCTGGCCATCCTGATCGCGCTCGGCGCGCTGCTCGGGCGTCGGGTGCTGCGCGGGGGGCACGACAAGAGTCGTGGCGGCGCTGGCGTGCACGAAGCGTGACACCCCATATTCGGCGGAGAGTCTCCTTGTCGACGTCGACCCGTTGGAGCCACCGCCGATGCCCTGCACCACCACACGCATCCCCGAGCGCCGCGCATGACCGAGCCGCATACGACTCCGGGTGCGCCGCCGTTCCAGCCGTACATCGCCTCCACCAGCGCGCCGAGGGAGTTCACGATCGGCGCGCTGGCGCTCGGCGTCGTGCTCGGTCTCGTCTTCGCCGCGTCGAGCATCTACCTGGCGCTCAAGGTCAGCCTCACGGTGAGCGCGTCGATCCCGATCGCCGTCCTCTCCATCACCATCTTCCGCTACATCTCGCGCGCCTTCGGGGCCGCGCCGGCGACGATCCTCCAGAACAATCTGGTGCAGACGACCGGCTCGGCCGGCGAGTCGATCGCGGCGGGCATCGCGTTCACGCTGCCGGCACTGCTGCTCCTCGGCTACGAGCTGCCGTGGATCAAGGTCACGGCGATCGGCATCGTCGGCGGCATCCTCGGTGTGCTCTTTCTCGTGCCGATCCGCCGCAGCCTGATCGTGAAGGAGCACGCCAACCTCAAGTATCCCGAGGGCACGGCATGCGCGCAGGTGCTGATCGTCGGCGAGGAGCGCGGGGCGCAGGCCAAGACCGTGTTCCTCGGTTTCGGCCTCGGCGCTGCGTACAAGCTCCTCAACGCCGGGCTGCACCTCTTTCTCGAAGTTCCCAAGCGCGCCTTCACGCAGGTGCTCGCGACCGGGCAGACGCAGCTGTTCGGCGAGATCCAGGCGGAGATCAGTCCGGAGCTCACGGGAGTCGGCTACATCATCGGGCCGCGCATCGCCGGCTTCCTCTTCGCGGGCGGGCTGACGTCCTACTTCGTGCTGATTCCCGCCATCAAGCTGTTCGGCGCGGGGCTCACCACGCCGATCTTTCCGGCCACGGTGCTGATCAACACGATGAACGCGAGCCAGGTGCGCGCGAACTACGTGTTCTACATTGGCGCGGGGGCCGTCACCTGCGCCGGCCTGATCTCGCTGGCCCGCTCCCTCCCGACGATCGTCGGCGCACTGGTCGCCGGGTTCGGTGACTTCCGCGGCGTCAAGAGTGGCGAGGGAGTCGCGCGCACCGACCGCGACCTGCCGATGGGGGTCGTGATCGTCGGCTCGCTGCTCTGCCTCGTGGCCATGGTGGTGCTGCCGCAGATCGGGATCAACATCGCCGGCGGCATCCTCGCCCTGCTGTTCGCCTTCCTCTTCGTCACCGTCTCCAGCCGCATCACCGGGCAGATCGGCTCATCCGCCAATCCGGTCTCGGGAATGACCGTGGCGACGCTGCTGCTCACGTCGCTGATGTTTCTCGCCGTCGGCTGGGTGGGAATCGAGCATCGCGTGCTGGCGCTGTCGATCGGCGGCGTGGTGTGCGTCGCCGCTTCCACGGCGGGGGCGACGTCGCAGGATCTCAAGACCGGCTACCTCGTCGGCGCGACACCGCGCTCGCAGCAGATCGGCCTCCTCATCGGGGTCACGGCCAGCGCCCTGCTCGTCGGCGGGATCATCCAGTTTCTCAACGACGCGAAGACGACGATCGTCCCCAAGAGCTATCCCGGGGTTCAGCTTTCCACGATCGAACAGGGTCCGCGCTTCGCCCTGGCGAGCGGCCGCATGGTGCCGGCCGCCGAGGCACCGGCCGCGCCGAGCTATCGCGTTGGCCGGCTGTACGAGCAGACCGGCAGCGCGATCGCCGGCAAGTATCTGGTGAACGACGCCGGCGCGATCGCGTATGTCGTCGATCCCGGCGTGGGTGGCCGCGAGCGGGTGAACTACGACGGCCATGAAGTCGAGAAGCTGGACTCGCCCAAGGCGCAGATCATGGCGCTGGTGGTGGACGGCATCCTGACGCAGAAGCTGCCGTGGGGGCTCATCCTGATCGGCGCCTTCTTTGCCATCGCCATCGAGCTGGTGGGGATCCCGTCGCTTCCCGTCGCGGTCGGCGTCTACCTCCCCGTCTCGACGTCGGCGGCGATGTTCCTGGGCGGCGTGCTGCGCTGGCTCGTGGATCGGCGGATGAGCCCGGACGAGCGCGCGGCGGCTGACGCGGACTCGGGTCCCGGGGTCCTCTTCTCGTCCGGCCTGATCGCCGGCGGCGCGATCATGGGTGTGGCGCTTGCGGGGCTGGCGGCCAAGCATCTCGACGAGTCGATGGATCTCGGAAAGGCGCTCGGCACCCTTGCGACGAGCAACATCTTCTCCATCGTCTGCTACGTGGTGCTCCTCGCCGTGCCAGTCTACCTCATCGGGCGCAGTGTGCGCAGCCACACGGAGTAGGCGACGGCGG
>JAYUTY010000321.1:0-4335 GCA_043754875.1 Gemmatimonadota bacterium | reverse complement strand
TCTCCACCAGCCCGCTCGAACCCACGAGCGCAACCGCCTCGCCCCGGCCGACGTCGGCGTAGGTTCGGCGCACGGGTAGGGCACGCCCGCCGAGCTCGATCGTGCCACCACGGCGCGCCATGAGATTGGTCACCGCATTCCCGAATCGGTCCACCGTGATCACCGTTCCGACCACCGCGCCATCGGCGCGACGCGTGGCTTCTGGGGTGCGACGAACCATCGGCATCTCGCACGGCGAGCCGATCGCGTCGAGAGTGGTGCCGTTCGCGAGCGCGGCGGCGGCCGGCGCGAACACGTCTCGCCCGTGACAAGTGGGCGACGCATGTGCCGGGATCGGCAGTGCCACGGATCGTGCGCCCGGGTGAAGCAGTGCGGGCGAGAGCACGCCGTTGTCCGGCCCGACGAGAAAGCGCTGCTCGCTCTCGATGGCGATCGCTGCACGCGAGCCGCCCACTCCGGGATCGATGACGACGAGATGCACCGTGCCGGGCGGGAAGCGCCGCCAGAATCGGGCGAGGGCCAGCCGGGCCGAGTCCACGTCGTGCGCCGCGACGTCGTGCGCGACGTCCACGATCGTCACCTCGGGTGCGGCGCACGCGAGCACTCCCTTGATCTCACCGACGTATCCGTCCGCGGTGCCGAAGTCGGTGAGCAGAGTGACGATCCGCGTCATGTGTCGCGCCTCAGGCGATGGACGACCGCTTCCAGCGACCAGCTTTCCAGATGCCCATCATCCCGATGGCGCGCGCGAGCGCGGTGAGCGAGATCGTCCACCAGAGTCCCGCCGTGCCGTAGCGGGACGCTGCCCACACCGCCAGCGGAATGCGGCTCGCCGTGATCACCGTGGATGTCAACATCGGCGCCAGCGTGTATCCCGCTCCACCCAGCGCGCCCTCGAGCACGATCTCCGCACAGATACCCAGCTGCGAGAAGGCGGCGATGCGCAGATAGCTTGCACCCTCCGCGATCACGGCGGGATCGTGGCTGAAGATTCCGGCGAACCGTTCCGGCAGCGCGAGCTCCACCAGACACGCCGCCACGCCGAAAATGGTACAGAAGCCCACGGAGATCCAGCCAGCACGCGCGGCGCGATCGGTCCGACCCGCGCCCATGTTCTGCCCGACGATTGCCGCGGTCGCCGCGCCGAAGCCCACGCCGACCATGTACAGCCAGCTCTCCACGCGATGGCCGATGCCGAGCGCCGCGAGCGCCGGCGTGCCGAACTGCGTCGCGGTGCGCGTCACGGTCACGTAGATCAGCGAGAAGACGACGCCGGTGACCGCTGTGGGCAGCCCTATGCGCATGACCTGGCCCAGCGTGCGCCAATCGGGACGGCCGATCTTGAGCACGCCGCGCCGGCCGACGATGAGGAGGCCGAGCGCGAAGGCAACCGCCCGCGTGCTGACCGTGGCGATCGCCGCGCCAGCGACACCCAGCGCCGGAATCGGTCCCCAGCCCACGATCAGGATCGGATCCAGCACGAGCGTCACGCCGACTGACGCGACCAGCAGCAGGAACGGCGTGCGCGTGTCGCCCGCGGCGCGGAACGCCGCGTCGATCGCGAAGAAGCCGAAGATCAGCGGTGCGCCAAGGAGATAGGTGCCCAGGTAGCGCACGCCAAGCGCGCCGACCGCCTCGGGAACGCCCATCCAGCCGAACAGGTGCGGCAGCAGCGGCAGCCCGATCGCGGTGCACACGGCGCCGAGCACCAGCGAGAGCATCAGCGCATCGCCGGCGATGCGGGCCGCCTCGGCGCGCCGCCCCTCGCCGTAGCGCCGTGACGCCACGGCCGTGAGCCCGACGTTCACCATCTCGGCCACGGAGACGATCAGCCAGATCCAGAACACCGCCGTGGACGCGGCCGCGAGCGCAGTGGGTCCGACGCGCGTCCCGATCCAGAAGGTGTCGACCGAGAAGAACAGCGTCATCAGCAGCGACGACGCCACCGCCGGAAGCGCGACGCGTGCGATCGTGCGTCCTAGGGGACCACTGACGAGGCCGACCGTCGCGAACTCTCCCGTGAGCGCTACGGTCGCAATCCCCTCGTGCGGCTCCAACGGAAGGGAGCCGCCGATGTGCCGCTGCTCGTCGGGCGACATGCGCGACGCGATCAGCGCATCAGGCGGAGGCCAGCCCCGCGACGGCCGCCTCGACCTGCGCCGTCATCTTCATCAGCGCCTTCGCCGCGGAGGACGATGGATCCGCGCCGACGATCGGGGTGCCGTTCTCGCCGCCTTCCATCACGCGCGGATAGAGCGGGATCTGCCCCAGGAGCGGAAGATCGACCTGCTTCGCGAGCCGCTCGCCGCCGCCCGAACCGAAGAGGGCCGACGGCTTGCCGCAGTGCGGGCACTCGAACCAGCTCATGTTCTCCACGATACCGAGCACCGGGACCCCCACGCGCTGGAACATCTTCACTCCGCGTAGCGCGTCGCCGACGCTCACGTCCTGTGGCGTCGTGACGATCAGAGCGCCATCGACCTGCGTCGCCTGCACGAGCGACAGCTGTGCGTCACCCGTGCCAGGTGGCATGTCCACGATGAAGTAGTCGAGCTGGCCCCACGCGACGTCGGCCAGGAATTGCGTGATGATCTTCATCACGATCGGACCGCGCCAGATCGCCGGCTGGTCGGGCTCGATCATCATGCCGAGCGAGATGAGCTTCACGCCGTGGGCCTCGAGCGGCATGATCTTCTCGTTCACGACGGGCGGCTGGCCCGTCACGCCCATCATTCTCGGAATGTTGGGGCCGTAGATGTCGGCGTCCATCAACCCGACGCGCTTGCCCGACGCGGCGAGCGCCACGGCGAGGTTCACCGCGACGGTGGATTTCCCCACGCCGCCCTTCCCCGAGGAGACGGCGATCACGCGGCCAAGATTCTTGTAGACCTTGGGCGTGGGCGCCGCCGGGCGAGCAGGAGCGGCTGGCGTCTGATCCATCACGGGAAGCGAGCGGCCAGTGGGACGCGCCGGCGGTGGCGGAGCGGAGGGCGTTGCGCCCGGCAGCGTCACCTCGCGCACGTTGACGATCACGTCGCGCACGCCCTCGACCTTCTCCACCGCCTGGCGCACGTCGCGCGCGAGCGTCGGCGGATCCTCGGCCACGAGCAGGAGCGTCACCTGCACTCGTCCCTCCGGGGTCGCGCCGATGTCGCGCGCCTGCTGCGTGGAGTAGACGTCCGCGCCCGTGCGCGGATTGATGACCTGCGCGAGCGCCGTCGCGACGCGCTCCTGAAGTGTGGTAGCCATGCGAGAAGCATAATCGGTGAGGCTCGCCATTGACGGTCCCGTGCACCACATTCGGCAGCGCTGCGCCCACACGTCGCCCCACCGCAACAGAGAGCCACCATGCGCCTTGCTCCGATCGCCTTCCTCGGCCTGCTCGTGAGCAGCGCCTGTTCGCACGCGACTCGCGCGCCGGAATTCCTCGCGGCTTCGCGAGGGCCCGAGCGCCCCTTCTCACCGGCCGTACGCGCGAACGGCTTCCTCTTTCTCGCCGGGCAGCTCGGCACCGACAGCACGGGCAAGGTGGTGGCCGGCGGCATCGGCCCGGAGACGCGGCAGGCAATGACGAACATCAGGGAGCTGGTCGCGCGCTCCGGATCGTCGATGGATCGCGTCGTGAAGTGCACCGTCTTCATGGCCGACATGCGCGAGTGGGGCGCGATGAACGAGGTCTACGTCACTTTCTTCGGCACCGGCAAGCGACCGGCGCGCAGCGCATTCGGAACCACCGGGCTCGCGCTCGATGCGCGCGTCGAGATCGAATGCCTCGCCGCAGAATGACGCCCCCCATCGAGTTGACGAGATGACGAGCCCTTCGCCGCTCACCAACCCCGGCGTGCGTTTTCCGCCACCGTTCGTCTACCTTGGCGGTCTGCTCGCCGGCTACGGTATCGATCGCTACGTGTATCGGCTGCCACTGCCGAGCGCGCGCCATCTGTCCGTCCACGTCGCGGGCGTGGTGATCGCGATCCTCGGCGTTGCGCTCGTCGCCTGGGGCATTCGCACCTTCCGCTCGGCGCGGACCGCGATCATCCCGGTGTACGCCGCGAGCCGCATCGTCGATACCGGCCCCTACCGATTCACGCGCAATCCGATGTACACCGGCATGGCGATCGGCTACCTCGGCGCGGCGACGATTATCGGCTCGGTCTGGCCCTTCATCGTCCTGCCGATCGTGCTCGTCGTCATCACCAGCTTCGTCATCGCTCGCGAGGAGGCCTATCTCCGCGGCGCCTTCGGTGCCGACTACGCTGCGTACTGCTCGCGCGTGCGACGCTGGCTCTGAGCCTCTCGGCGATTCACCAGCAGCGGCGAGAGTTCGTCAGACAC
>JAYUTY010000320.1:0-4366 GCA_043754875.1 Gemmatimonadota bacterium | reverse complement strand
GAGCGGCACCGAGCGCACGGTGAACATCGTGTCGACGCGCTCGTTCTCAGCGCGGGGCGGTTGCTCGTCCACACGGATGCCGCGCTCCCGAAGCGCCTCGGTGAGCGCGGCGACGTAGGCCTGATCCGGGTCGTGCTGCGCGATGACCACAGCCGCGCTGTCGCCGAGGGCGATCTCGCCGCGCACGGCCACCACGGCTGTTGCGCTCGCAGTGTCGTGATATGCCGAGAGCCGCGTTCCCGTGCTGCGCCGTCCCGCATCTCGTCCACTCACCGCTGGCAGGGACCCATCGGTCGGCGTCGCCGCTGTCGATGCGATCGTGATGACCGAGTTGCGCACGCGCGGAAAGGTTCGCGCCGGCCGCGTCTCGATCACCGCGGGATCGCCGACGCGCGCGCCGGAACGCACCCGGATCGAGCTCAACCCTTCGTTGAACAGCAGCTCATCCACCCCGGCGTAGGAGCTGGCATCGAGACCGTCCCACGGCCATCCGTAACCGGCCACCGGACCAGGAAAGGCGTTTCCAGAGGCAACGACACCGCCGGTGATGTGCCGGATGCCACGCTGCCAGAGCGAGTCCGCGATCTCGCGCAGCGGCTGCATGGCGTCGCGCTTCATGTGATCGCTGGTGGTCGGGTCGCCCCGCCCGATCACTGCCAGGTCGCCGGTGAGCGTTCCGTTCGCGACCGTGCCGCGCGCGCCGAACGACGTGCGGAAGCGGTAGTCTGGTCCGAGCTGCTCGAGCATGACCGAGCTGCTCACCAGCTTCTGATTGGACGCTGGAATGAACAGTCGCGTCGCGTTACGCGAGTACAGCGTGTCGGCGGCGAGCGGATCGACGATCAGCACGCCCCACGTCGCGCTGCGCAGCTCGGGCGCATCCATCAGGGAATCAATGGCGCGGGTAAGCGCCGCACGCGCCGTCGGCGCGCCGGTCGGCACGGCGGCGGAGCTCGATGAGTTCAGCCCGGCGCATCCGCCAAGCACGAGCGACAGGGGAAGGGCACGCCAGATCGATCGCATGAAAGTGTTCCGAGATGAGATGAAAGCACGCGGGGGACCGGCTTTCGCCGGTCCCCCGCTGAGAACGCGCTGCCGGTCAGGTGCCTGTGGTGCTTGCCACAAAGCCGGGGCCGAGGGTGGGGTTGTTGTTCTTCTCGATGTCGGGAAGCGGGAGGCAGGTGGTATTGCCGTAGGTGCCGCCGCCCACCGGGAAGGTCGCGCCCACCGGTGGATTGAAGGGAATCTTGAACCGGCCGATGTCGTAGTTCCGCGGCCCTTCGAGGAAGAGCACGCGCCGGCGCTCGTCGATCACGAGCGCCTGGATCGACGCCGCATCGGTGGCACCAGTGTACGCCTTCAGTCCCACGTCGGCGCGCATCGCGTTGATGATCGCCACCGCCTGCGCACCGCCCTGCGCCTCGGCCAGGATCAGCCGTGCCTCCTCGTAGCGCGCCATCGGGGTCGGTGCCGCATCACCCGCGATGTACTTGTTGGGCGTGTAGACGATGGTCGCGTTGTTGTTCGCCGAGCGCGTGCCGGCGAGCTGTGTGGCCGAACGCGGATCCACCTCGCCGTTCTCCGTCTTCAGGTTCTGCGACCAGTCGGGGATGGAGTAGAAGCCGTACTGCTTGGTGACCGCGTAGATGCGATTGTACAGTCGCAGTGCGGTGGCGGAGTTGCTCGAGTTCATCACGAAGCCTTTCGGCACCAGTTGGGCGTCGGCGATTGCTCCAGCGGTGTTGCCCTGGTACAACCGCACGCGCGCCCTTCCGACGTACGCGGCGAACTTCACGCTGTCGGCGCCAGTCGTCTGCGCCGCCGCGATCGCATCGGTGAAGCGCAACTCGGCGAGCGCGAACATCCCCTTCTGGTTCACGGCCGGCCCATTGTCGAACGCCGCCTGGCAGAACGCCATGCCCATGAAGGAGTAGCTGAAGCCCGCGTACAGGTCGGCGAGGGCAAGCAGCCCCTGGCGGTTGGGTACCTGCGCGTCGGTCCACGCCTTGAGACTGGTGATCGCGTGATCCGCGTCGAAGCGCGCGGTGGACATCGGCAGGTAGATGCCCGGTGCCTGCGTCGCTGCGCAACCCGCGGTTCCGTAGACGCCGTTCGTCAATGTGTTGGCCGAGCGACGAGCGTAGTCCCACTGCGCTGCGCCGAGCTGTGCGTCGTTCATCTCGCCGGCAATCAGCGCCTCGACGACGATCGCCGAGCCGAGGGCGCACTGGTAGTCGCCGATCATGCTGTTGACCATCAGTGCGGCGTTCCCCGGCTCGTCGAGCACGCTGACGGGCACCTGGTTCGGCGTCGTAACGTCCAGCAGTCGGCTGGTATCGCAGGCGACCATGGTGCTCACAGCGAGCACCAGGCCTCCGAGCGCGAGGACGCTACGGCGCCCCGCTCCGGTCTGTATGAGTGTCATGGCTCAGTAGCTCAGGTGGAAAGTCAACGAGTAGTTCAGGAGCTGCGGCAGGTGCGCCTGGTCTGACTGGGTCGGAGTGCCGGCGACGAACTGGCTCTCGGGGTCGATGCCGGAGTACGGCGTCCACTGTGCGATGTTGCGGGCGGAGGCGGTGACGCTCAGGGCACGCGCACCGGCCTTCGCCGCGAAGTTCGACGGCGCATCATACGACAGCGACAGCTCGCGGAACTTCAGGTAGCTCGCGTCGTTGATGGTGAAGTCGCGCAGCGGCCCGCCGCTGAAGTACTGGGCGAGCAGCTTCGGATCCGTGTTCTGCGGCTGCACGTACTCGAGGCAGGTGTGGAAGATCTGGCAGCGGATGCGGATGTTGTTGTCGAGGCGCCGCACGCCGGACACGGCATCCATCAGGCCGTACAGCCGGAAGTTGGTGAAGAGGCGAACCGTGTTCGACAACGAGCCGGTGAACGTCGGCGTGGAGTGGCCGCGGTAGATCTTCGGGGCGATCACCGTCCCGTTGGCGTTGTAGCAGGGCGTTTCGCCGCCCTGGGCATTGTCGCAGTAGACGCTCGACTTCGGGATCGTCATGGTGTTCGTCGCCGCGTTGTACACCGGGTTGTCGACGCGCACCACGCGCTGCGTGAACCAGTCGAACGGCGCATAGCCGATACGGTGCGCCGAGAAGCCCAGGTCGATGACCGTATCGGTCCTGGCCAGGCGGGAGATCTTGGCGGAATTGGTGCCGATATTGGCGGTCATGTCCCAGCCAAAGCTCTTCTTGTTGATCAACTGCGCCTTCAGAAGCGCTTCGACGCCCTGCTTGGTGATCTCGCCGGCGTTGAAGAACTGGTTCGATGCACCGAAGCCCGTCCCCGGCGCGACGGCCCGCGAGAGGATCGCGTCCTTGGAGACGTCACGGAAGTACGTGAAGTCGATGCCGAAGCGATCGTTGAACATGCCCGTCTCGAAGCCCACCTCGGTGCCCAGCACGCGCTCGGGCCTCAGGTCCGGGTTGCCGAGCGTATTCGGGCTCAGCACGCCCGTGTTGTTCGGGCCCGCCGCTGGCGTCAGCGTGCGGAGCGCGGTGTTCAGCGCCGGCTGCTGGCCGGACGCACCGAACGCGCCGCGCAGGCGCAGGCTGTTCAGCCACGAGGGCATCCGCTTCTGGATCGCCGGCTCCTCGCTGGCGACATACGACAGACTCAGCTTGGGGTAGGTGACCCAGTTCACCTGGCTGCCGAACGCGCTGTTGTTGTCCACGCGCATCGCGCCGGTGAGGTAGAGCCGCTCGGTGAAGGCGAACTCCTGCTGGCCGAAGAAGCCGAACGTGTTGTTCTGGGTCCAGTTGTCGAACGACGGCTGGATCGTGCCGGCCGAGCCGATCGTCTCCAGGCCAGGTGCCGGGAAGAAATCACCCTCACCCGAGATGTAGGTGTTCTTGTTCGTGTAGTACTGGACGCCGACCGACGACTTGGTCGTCCAGTGCCGCGGCAGCTCGAAATGCACCGAGCCGTTGTAGTCGAAGGTGTTGTACGTGGCCTGATGCTGCTGATTGTATCGGTAGCCCTTGGCCTGGGCGCCCCAGAAGTTGGCGAGCGTGTCGTTGGTCAGGTACGGCACGTACTCGACATTGCCTTCCTGATTCACGTCCGTGCCGATCGACAGCTTGTTCGAGAGCCACGAGAACGGGTTGTAGCTGATCGTCGCGCTGGCCGTGATGCGATTGAGATCCTGCCAGTCCTGCTGGACCAGGTCGGCTGCGGGCGGTGTGCCGTTGAAGCCCTGGACCCAGGTGCACGGGATGTCACCCGCCGGGCAGAACTGGGGAAGATTCGCTGGGTTGGAGTACTGCGAGTCCCACATCAGACCACCGCAGCCGGCTTCGCAGCTCGTCGTCGTGTGGCCGTTCACGTAGCCGAAGCTCGTGGAGATGTTGACCTTCTC
>JAYUTY010000319.1:0-4373 GCA_043754875.1 Gemmatimonadota bacterium | reverse complement strand
GGGAACGGTCGAGCAGATCCGCGCGGAGTGTTTCGACGCTGCGCTCCATTGCCGCGTTTGCGCTCGTGAACCGGAACTGGGGATCGAGCACGAAGTGAGCATCGGCCATCGTCTCCAGGATGCCGGCCGCTCGGGCGCGCTCCGCTTTGGCTTCGCGCCGCGCCCGCCTCTTCGAACAGTCGTGCATTGTCGACCGCGGTACCGGCTCGCCGCGCCAGCTCCCGTGCGAACGTCAGGTCATCGGCGTCGAAGCGTCGACCGGATTCTCCACTGCCGAAGCTCAGCGCGCCCAGCACGCGTCCATTCGCGATCACCGGCACGGTCATCAGCGAGCGGAAGCCGATGCCCCGCAGCAGCTCCAGGTGCTCGGTGTCCTGCACGACCTGCTGCAGCACCGAGTCCGGCAGGTCGGCGATCAGCTCGGCCTCTCCCGTGCGCAGCACCTGCGCCACTCCCGCCGGCTCGTCGGCGCGGGCGCGCTCCGCCTCCTCGGTCCGCTCCTCGAGCGAGGCCGCGACGGACTGGAGCTCGTCGTTCGCCATCTCGAGCTCGACTGCGGAAGCTTGTAGCTGCTCGTTCGCGACCTCGAGCTCCTTCGCCTGCTCGCGCAGCCGCGCGGCCGCTTCTTCGGCAGCATCCCGCGCGAGGTGCTGGTCGGTGATGTCCACGCAGCAGCCGATGAAGCCGGCGAACCGCCCGCCCGCGTCGAAGCGCGGCGCACCCTCGTCGAGCATCCATCGGTACTCGCCGTCGTGGCGGCGGAGCCGGTACTCCATCGCGAAGCGCTGCCGCGCACGAAAGCTTCGCAGGTAGTCGTCGAGACATCGCTGCCGGTCGTCCGGATGGACGCCGTCAGCCCAACCGGTCCCGACCTCCTGCGGCGGGGCGCGTCCGGTGAAATCGAGCCACGCCTGGTTGAACCAGTTGCAGAGGCCGTCTTCCCCCGACGTCCAGATCAGCACGGGCGCCGCGTCCGCCGTCAGCCGGAAGCGCTGCTCGGCGTCCTCGGCGGGCGCATGCGGCGGAGTGGGGGCGTTCGACGGAGACTCGGGCGGCATCCTGACCGGCATCTTGGCGACGAGCGCGCGCGCACCGATCGGCGTTGCGTCGCGGCGTGGAAACCGCGCGTGATCGCAAGATCGCTGCCCCGAGCGAGCCGAGCTACCGGCGCTGCGCCCGCTGGTGTTCGCGACGGCTCAGAGTGCCCAGGGAGTGCGCGGCGGAAGCGTGATCGCGCGGATCGTCTCGTACCATGCGGTGCCGGGCGTCAGCCGCGCGAGGTACTTCTGGAGACGCGCGCGCGCGGGCTCGCCACGGAAGGTCACGGCGCTCCGCACCCCCTCGGCCACCCGCTCCTCGCCGACGTATGGCGCGAGCGGCGCGCGCTCCGGGGTGTGGAGGATCGCCTGCGTCGCCACCTCCACGAGCGTGTCATCGATCGACTGCAGGCGAGCGCGTACCGCCGCCGGCTGCGCCGCTGTCCACCGCGTGATCGCCTCACGGTGCATCGGCTCGCTGCGCACGCGCTGCACCAGCGCATCGCGCAGATCCACCCAGTTGCGCTCGAGGAACCAGGTGGGGACGGCGCCCGCATTGGCGCCCCGCTCCAGGATCGCGGCGACGACCCGATGCATGCGCGGCCGGAGCCGGCGCGCCCGCTCGGCCAGCAGCCGCTCGGCCAGCGCCTGTCGCCGAGGTACGGCGGAGACGTCCGGGTCGGCGTTGAGGCCCGCCGACTCGCGACCAGCTCCCCAGGCGGCGCGCATGATCTCCGCGCGGGCGTGTGCTGCCAGCTCGGTAGTCAACGTGCCGCTCGCGTTGAGCAGCACACCGACCAGCGCATCGCGCGCGGGAGCCGCCTCGTCGTGGCGCGCCGCGTATGCGATGAGGCTGCAGACGTGCTGCTCGGTCGGGGTTCCCTCGAGGTGCTCCAACACGGCGAGCCCGAGCTCGGTGGCGGCTTCCCGCCCCAGCGTGAGCGGGACTCTCTCGGGATCGGCGAGTACGGCCGCAAGCGGCGTCGACAGTGTCGTCGAGATCATGGCGATGGAGTGATGCTGCCAGTTCAGCGGGTGGGGGAGCGCCGGCCGCGTCTGTCGGCTACGGCCCGGAAGCCATGGAGTTTATGCTGCGCTCAACGCTCGCGCTGTGACCCACCGCGCAGGAACACAGACTTCATTCCGCATGGCGCGAGCCGCGGGCCGAGTCGGTTGCGGTTCAGGCGCGCCGGATGCAGTCTCGACGGTTCACTGGAGACACCCGATCCCACGAGGTGCGCCATGCAGTTCGATCTGATCACGATCTCGCGCGAATACGGCGCCGGTGCGAGCGAGCTGGCCGCCCTCCTCGGCGAGCGATTGGGCTGGCGTGTGCTCGACGAGCAGATCCCCGCCGCGGTTGCGGGCCGGCTGCGCATTCCCGAGGCGTCGCTCGAGGAGTGGGACGAGCACGCGCCGGGCCTGCTCGAAGGGATCGGCGATTCGCTGATGCTCGGCAATCCACAGCTCATGTTCGACGCGAGCTACGTGCGGCGCCCTCAGGCCCGCGACGTGGCGGCAGCGACGCGCGCCCTGCTGCAGGAGGCGGCGGCCAACCCTCCCGTGATCATCGTGGGCCATGGCGCCCAGGTGCAGTTCCGGGAACGCAGGACGGCCCTGCACCTTCGCCTCGTCGCCCCGATTGCCGCACGCTGCCGCCGGATCATGACGCGCCGCGGCTGCTCGGAGCAGGACGCAGTCGCGATCGCCCGCTACGTCGACCGCGACCGGATGCACTACGTCCAGCTCTTCCACAATCACGACGTACGCGACCCGCTCCTCTACGCGCTCCAGATCAACACGGGAGTCATCGACACGCCTGATGCGGCCGCGCTCGTGCTGCGGATCGTGCAGGCTGCAGACGCCTGACGAGCAGACTGCTTCGGGTCGCGTGCACAGGGCGAGTGGCGGGCTCGGGCTCAGGCTTGCACTCGCCCGTCACCCGTTGCATCACCCAGCCGGCGAAGGCTGCCGCGGCAGCCGCACGGTGAAGAAGGTGCCGCCATCCTCCGACGACTGCACCTTGATCTCGCCGCCATGCGCCGTGACGATGCGCTCCACGATGTAGAGCCCCAGCCCGAGGCTGCTCGATCCACTGCTTGACAGGCGCCCTGCGGATAGACGCTTGAATGGACTGAACAAGCCGTCGATCTCCTCCGTCGAGATGACGGGTCCGCGGTTGTGCACCTGGAGCACCACGTCGTTCGTCTCGCCGCGCGCGGTGACGCTGATGGGAGTATCCATCGAGCCATGCTGCACGGCATTGCCGAGCAGGTTGGACAGCAGCTGTGCGATCCGCTCCTTGTCCCAGCTTCCATGCAGCTCGCCCGACACGTTGAGCTTCACCACCGTGCCTGGGTGCGCCTCGACGACTTCCTCAACCGCAAGCGACGCCTCAACGCCGAGGTCCATCGGCCTCCGCGTGATCGGCACGCCGGAGCCGAGGCTGCTGCGCGTGAAGTCGAGCAGATCGCGCACCATCTGGTTCATGCGCTGCGCGCTGCGCGCGATGCGCTGCGCGAGCGTGAGATGCGGCTCCACCAGCTCCTTGGTGTCCAGCATGAACTGCGACGCCATCGTGATCGCACCCAGCGGCGAGCGAAGGTCGTGGCCGAGGATGGCGAGGAACATCTCCTTCGACTGGTCGATGTCGTGCGTGTAGCGGGTGATCGACTCGGCCAGCGACTGGTCGATCGCCTCGTTGAACCGCATCAGGTCCTCGAGGTCGTCGCCGTTCAGCGTGCCGTTCGCCCTGGTCCAGAGGCGGATGACGCTGGCGCGCAGCGCGCGGTACTCGGAGATCATCTCGCCCACGGTGAAGCCGCTCTCTGCGCGGCCGGCGCCGTGCACCGCGGCCGCGGAGTCGATGTCCGCATCCTCGTCCGCGTCACCCTTCGACTTGGCCGTCTGCTCGCTCGCGGACTGCGGCGTGCGCAGATCGGTGACGATGTTCTGGAGCATCGCCTCCGCGTGATCGCGGAGGCCGGCGACGTTCATCGTCTGCCCGGCCGGGCCGCAGCTCTGCGCGAACTCGACCCACTCGTGGAGGATGTCGTCGGGGTGCGTCGCGATGAAGTCGGCCAAGCGCACGGGTGCCTCGTCTCGATGACAGAGTGAAACGCCGCGCTCGCTGGCGGCTGAATACAAGTTAACGGTCGGACGCGCCCCGCATGCGACTCGACCCGCTCGACGACACATCGTCGAACGGGTCGAGCATCGTGCAGAGTGGGTCCTACTTCGCTCAGAAGCCGACGACGCCTTCGATCATGAAGCCCTGGAACTTGCCACCGCTGCGGATGTCGCCCGTCGGGAAGTCGGTGTAGGTCTGCCGCACGA
>JAYUTY010000318.1:0-4375 GCA_043754875.1 Gemmatimonadota bacterium | reverse complement strand
CGCTGGCCCTTTGCCAGACGTACGAGGGAGCTGGCTCCGCGCGTGGAGCCAGCCCCCTCGTACACCATACACGGCTGCCCTCGATTGGTCAGCTGCCGATCAACGGGTTGTTGAATCGTTCCGCGGCGGGCAGGAGGAAGCAGACCTGGCTGCCGTAGTTCCCACCGAAGTGGTACGGCGTTCCCGCGGCCGGCTGCAGGACGGTCCCGTAGCGGATGATGTCGCCCAGCTGCTGTCCCTCGAGGAAGAGCTCGCGCCGTCGCTGGTCGATCAACTCGGAGAGGCACTCCGCCTGCGTCGTTCCGGTGAACGCGGGCTGGCTGCCACGGGCCCGCTCGGCGTTGAGGATCGGCAGCGCCGTGGCGAGGCTGCCGGCGCGGATATCGGCCTCCGCGATGATCAGCTGCGCCTCCTGGTACTTCGCCATCGGGATCGCTGCCCCCACCGTGGCATACTTGGTCTGGTACCAGTGCCGGATGCCCGAGGTGCTGGTCACGTTCGCCTGCACCAGCGGAACCCGCGGGTCTGTGAGGCTGAAGGTGCGGTACGGCTCGCCGACCGAGCTCTGTGTGTTCGTGACGGCGTTGTCGTTGAACACGAGGTTGTTGCGCCGCGCCACGGTGCCCGAGTAGGTGGCGTTGTGCACGTAGCCGGCAGGCACCTGCTGCGCGTCCGCTTTTGCCCCCGCGTAGTCCTTCAGGTTGAGCTTGGCGCGCGCGCGCCCGAGATACGCCAGGCGCAGGATGTCCGTCGATGCGGTGGTGGCCGGCGTGATGCTCTGCGCCGCCGTGATGGACTCCGTGAAGCGCGCGACAGCGATCCTCCAGGTGCTGTCGCGCGACACCTCCCCGTCATACGCGATCGAGCGGTCCGGATTGATCTTGGAGAACGCAAGCGTGCAGAACCCCTCGCCCGGCAGGAGGTACGAGTAGCCGGCATACGCGGACGCAGTCGCGATCAGCCGCGGCCGGCTGGTCGGCACTTCACCATCGGTCCAGCCACGCAGATATCCGAGCGCCGTCTCGGCCGACGACCGCGCTGTCTGGAGCGGGCCGTAGACGCCGAGGCCAGTGCACGAGTTCGTCGCATAGCGCCCATCGTTGATGGTGTTGGTGCGCTGGTCCGGCGGGATGCGGTCGGCGGTCTGGCCGGCGTAGATGAACTCCTCGCCAACCAACCCTCCCTGCACGATGTACGAGGAGAAGGCGCACTCGAAGTCGGCCACCGTGCCGTCCACGAGGAGCTGCGCATTGGCGGGCACCTCGACGCTTTCCGCCGGGATGCGGGTCGACCCCTCGACGCCGAGCGGATCCTTCACGGCATCGCACGCGATGGCCGTGGCGAGCAGCGCGGCGGCCACGAGCGCCAGGCTGGTGTAGGCGCCAATTCTCTGCAGCATCGTCATCCGCTCTCTGAACATGTGTGGTTTGGTCATGGCGTCACCAGCCGAGGTTGACGCTCAGGACCCACTGGATGGCCTGAGGGTTGGTGGTCTGATCGAAGAAGGCGAATCCACCGCCGCGCGTGCCGCCGAGGAACGACGCCTCGGGATCGAGGCCGGGGTACTTGGTCCACGTGTGCAGGTTGCGGCCGGCGACGCCGAGCGTGGCGCGGCTGAAGCCGCCGAAGTGGTTGAGGCTCGCCGGCAGAGTGTACGCGGCGGAAATCTCGCGCAGCTTCACGTAGCTGGCGTCGTTGATGTAGCCGTCGGGCAGCGCGTCCGTGCCGCCCTTGAGGCTCGCGATCAGCTTGGGGTCGAACTCCTGAGGGTAGTACCACTCGCGGCAGCGGCGGTTGACGACGCAGCGAAAGCGCTGGCTGCCGTCGATCTTCACGTAGTCGCGCTTGAAGTCGACGAGGCCAGTCAGGCGGAAGTTCTTGAACAGCGTGAAGGAGTTCGTCACCGCGCCTTCGACGCGCGGCGTCGTCCGTCCGATGAAGACATTCGCCGCGTCGGCGCTGGAGCAGAGAACGGAGCCACCCTTGTCGTTGTCGCACATCACGTTGATCGGGTTGCCCGCGGCGTTGACTCCTGCCGAAACGATCTTCTTGAAGAAGTACGAGCCGATCGGATAGCCGACCTGATGCCGTGGGGGGAGCGAGACGGCACCGGGCTCCGCTCGGGTCCCAGATCCGGGTTGCCGATCGACGAGATCGTCACGGTCGGCACGTCGCCGGGTCCGGTTGCGCTCGTGTAGCTCTGCAACGCCGAAAAGGTGATCGGCTGCTTGCCCGACTCGCCGTACGCCGCGCGCAGCTTGAGCGCGTTGAGGAACGGAATGCCACTGTTCGGGCCCTCGATCGGGATGTAGCTCGCGCTGAACTTGGGGTAGTAGACGCGGTCGAAGTTGCGCCCGAACGCGCTGTTGTCGTCGGCGCGAATGGCCGCGGTGAGGAACAGCTTCTCGCGTCACCCCACCTGCTGCTGCAGGAAGAGGCCTAGCGTCGCGTCCTCCTCCACGTCCTGACACGTGGCGCGGTTCGGTGTCGTGGCCGACACCGTGGTGATGCCGACCGCAGGGAACGCCTCGCCCGAGGCGCACGCGATCTCGTAATAGTTGCGGTAGTACTGCGTGCCGAACGACGTGGTGGAGCGGAGGGCGCGCGGCAGGTCGAACACGGTCGATACCGCGTAATCCGCGGTGTAGTTGTTGATGGTCCGGAAAGTCATCGTCCGGTAGCCGAGGCCGGACGTGCCGATCAGCGCCTTCGTCAGCGAGTCCTCCGTCCGCCGACCGGGCTCGCTGTTCTCCTCGCGCGTCCGGTCGGCGCCGAAGTTGAGCCGGTGCTTGAACCAGCTCGTCGGGGTGTCGTTGATCTGCACTCCGCCCGTGAAACGGTCGACGATCTGATAGAACTCCAGGTAGGCGTCGTACTGCTCGGGGAGTCCGCTGTTGAAACCACGCCGCGGATTGGGCTGGCCGTTCGCCAATGGCACCAGGTTCAGCGGAGTGGCGTTGACGACGTTCAGCGCGCGGCCGCCACAGCCGGCCTCGCAGGGCAGCGTGACGTTGCCGTTCGTGTAGCCGACGTTGAGGCCGAGGTTCACCTTCGGGGTCGGGTTGACGTCGACGTTGAGGCGTCCCGTCGTCCGCTTCACGCCGTTGGAGCGCTCCATTCCCTTGCTGTCCTCGAGCCCGAGGCCGGCGAAGTAGCGCGCCAGCTCGCTGCCGCCGCTGGTGTTCACGTCGAAATCGCTGATGCGGCCGTTCGTGTAGATCGGTGTGCCGCGCGCGTTCTCCAGGTCGATCAGGTTGATCGAGACCGTGTCGAGCGAACCGGCTGCCCCGCCGACGCGCGGCACGGGGAACCAGTTGATGCGGAACCGCTCGCTGGGATTCTGGAAGTAGTTCGTGCCCTGCTTGGTGGACGCGTTCCAGCGCGCTCGCCCGGCCACCCCTTTCTTGGTGATGATCTGGATCACGCCGTTGGAGGCCTCGGTGCCGTAGAGCACCGCCGCCGCAGGTCCCTTGATCACCTCCATCGACTCGATGTCGTCCGGGTTGATGTCGTTGAGGCGCGAGATCGACGACGAGCCGAACGACTGGTTCTGTGGTCCGGTCGCGGACTGGCTGTTCGCCCGCCCACCATCCACGTAGATCAGCGGCTCGTTGGACAGCGAGAGGCTGGAGGCACCGCGAATCCGGATGCGCGCCCCCGTGCCGACGTTGCCACTCGCCGGGTTCACGAAGACACCTGGCGCGCGGCCGTTGAGCAGCTGCTGCACATTGTTCACCGTGCCCTGCTCGGTCACCTCCGCGGCGCTCACGGTGGTGACGGCATTGCCGAGCTCTCGGCGCGCCTGGCCACCCGCGGTGCCCGTGATCACGACCTCGTCCAGCGAAACAGACTGCTCGACCAGCGAGAAGCGCAGGTCTGTCGCGCCGACGCGCACCGGCTGGCGCAGCGCACGGAATCCGATGCGGCGCACCTCGATCGTGACTGTCTCACCCGTGAGGCCGGCCAGGCGGAATCGACCGGCGCCGTCAGTGGGCACGCCGATCGTGGTGCCCGAGAGCACCACGCGTGCAGATGGAATCCCCACCCCCGAGGCGGCGCTCACCACCGTGCCGGCGATCACGCCAGTCTGGCCCGTGGCCGTACGGCCCGCGATGACGCTGGCACCGAGCGCGAGCAGGAGAGCGAACGTTCAGGGATGTGACGATCGGCCACCTGTCGGCCGGTGGGGTGACGTACTGGTCGACGTGCTGGATGAAGTCACGGTGGGCATGACACGCTCCGGTGGGAAACGACGGCGCCGGCGGGTGAATGGGCGCTGGCGCTGGGAAACGACGGGGCGGCGAGAGTATGGGGCAGGGGGGAGATGCCGGCAGGCAAACGACGATGGGCACGCGGGGCGATCTCCCCGCGTGCC
>JAYUTY010000317.1:0-4377 GCA_043754875.1 Gemmatimonadota bacterium | reverse complement strand
ATGCCCTCCTGCTCTCGGCATCGGGGATGGTGTCGGCGCATACACTCCTTCCGGCCCGAGCCGATGCCGGATTCGCGCGGCGCGCTGGCTTCATGGGGATCGTGGCCGGCAGCGGGGCGCTGGCTGCCTGGCGCGAACGGCGCGAAGTGCGGCTCTCGTCGCCCATGGGTCTGGTGCGAGGCGGTCCCGCACTCTGGCTGTCGGCCGGCGCGGTCGTGGCCATGCTTCTCGCCTGGGCCGCCAACGTCGTCGTACACGGCTGACCTGCTCGTCCTCGCCACCGTGGCGAGCTACTCATTCCGGCTCCCGGACTCATGACTCCTGCCTCTCGCTCGCTTGTGCTCTCCTCGGCCATCGTCGTCGCGGCCCTGACCGGCTGCGCTGGAGCGTCTACCTCCGCGAGCAGTGCGCGGCCGGCCGGAGACGCTCCCGTGATCAGCGAGGCGGACGTCCGACGCCTCCTCACCTCGCTCGCGGACGATTCGCTCGAGGGGCGGGCGACAGGCAGCCGTGGGTCGGCCACGGCGGCCACGCTCATCGCCGCCGAGATGCGCGCGATCGGCCTGGAGCCAGCGGGCGACAGCGGCTTCTTCCAGCGCGTGCCCGTCGCCATGACGGCCAGTGCGCGCGGCGTGCGTCCCGTGCTCTTCCCCAGCTTCTCGGCGCTCGACTCCGTCCCGGCCGAGCGTCGTCGCAACGCGGTCAACGTGATCGGGCTGCTGCGCGGTGGCGATCCGGCGCTGCGCGACTCGATCGTGCTGATCGATGCGCACTATGACCACCTCGGCATCGGCACGCCGGTGCAGGGGGACTCGATCTTCAACGGGGCCGACGACGATGCGTCCGGGACAGTCGCCGTGCTCGAGATCGCGCGCGCGATGGCCGCAGGGCCGCGTCCCCGGCGTACGGTCGTCTTCGCGGCGACGACAGGCGAGGAGGTGGGCCTCCTCGGCACGCGCTGGTACGTCGCGCATCCGATTGTCCCGATCTCGCAGATGTCGGCGAATCTCGAGATCGAGATGATCGGGCGGCCGGATTCACTCGCGGGCGGTTCGGGCCGCGGGTGGCTCACCGGCTTCGAGCGCTCGACGATGGGGGCGACGTTCGCGGCGGCCGGACTTCCGATCGTCGCCGATCGGCGACCGGACCAGCAGTTTTTCATGCGCAGCGACAACATCGCCTTCGCCAACGAGGGAGTGCCGGCGCATACGCTGTCGTCGTACAACATGCACGAGGACTACCACCACGTGACGGACGATGCATCGCGCGTGGACTTCGTACACATGACGGCAGTGATTCGCGCCGGGGCGGCCGCGACCCGCCTGCTCGCCGACGGGACGGCGCCCAAATGGAACGAAGGTGGCCGTCCTGTGGCCGGCACGCGACGCGCGCCAGCAGCGGCTCCTGCCAGTGCCGGGGGGCCAGCGCGTGGCGCCCAGGCCGCGACTCCCAGCGCCGGCGAGCTGCTGCGCCGCTACACCACTGTGCGCCTCGTCGCCGACACCAGCGTCCTCATGCCGAAGGAGCGCCGCATGCTCCCGCTCCTGATCGACGCCGCGCGAGAGATGCACGGCATCTACTGGACACAGGCGTTCGGCAACCGCGACTCGCTGCTCGCGGCGATCACCGACCCCGCGGCGCGAATGCTCGCCGAGGTGAACGTGGGTCCGTGGGAGCGGCTGGAGAACAACGTGCCGTTCGTGGCTGGTGCCGGCGCCAAGCCAGCTGGCGCCAACTTCTACCCGCGCGACATGACGAAGGAGGAGTTCGAGCGCGCGGTGCAGGGCGGCGGCGCGCGCGCGGACAGTCTCAAGTCGCTGTACACGATGGTGCGCCGCGATGCCCGCGGCGGGCTGGAAGCGATCCCCTACTCGCGCTTCTTCGCGCCGGCGAATCAGCGCGCGGCGGCGAAGCTCCGGCAGGCCGCGGCGCTGGCCGACGAGCCCGGGCTTCGCCGTTACCTCACCGCGCTCTCGGCCGCTCTCCTGAGCGATCGCTACCAGCCGGCGGATCTCGCCTGGATGGAGATGAAGAACAACACCCTCGATATCGTGCTCGGACCGATCGAGACGTACGAGGACGAGCTGTTCGGGTACAAGGCGGCGAACGAGTCGCTCGTGCTCGTGAAGGACCAAGCCTGGAGCCAGCGGCTCGCGAAGTATGCGCGGCAGCTTCCCGCACTGCAGCGCGGCATCCCCGTGGACGCCGCATACAAGCGCGAGCGCCCGGGCACCGATGCGGACCTGAACGCCTATGACGTGGTCTACGTCACTGGTCAGGTCAACACCGGCGCCAAGACGATCGCGGTCAACCTGCCGAACGACGAGCAGGTGCAGCTGAAGAAGGGAACGCGGAGGCTTCAGCTCAAGAATGCCATCCGCGCCAAGTTCGATCGCATCCTCCTGCCGATCGCGCGCGAGCTGATCGTCGCGGACCAGCTGCCCCGCGTCACCTTCGACGCGTTCTTCGAGAACGTGATGTTCCACGAGGTCGCCCACGGACTCGGCATCAAGAACACGATCGACGGCAAGGGGACCGTGCGGGCAGCGCTCAAGGAACGCTACGGCGCCATCGAGGAGGGCAAAGCGGACGTTCTCGGGTTGTACATGGTGCGCCAGCTCAACGCGCAGGGAGAGCTGGGCCGCGAGTCGATCGACGACAACTACGTCACCTTCCTCGCCAGCCTGTTCCGCGCCGTGCGATTCGGCGCGGCGGACGCGCACGGACGCGCGAACCTCGTTGCCTTCAACTTCCTGCAGAAGGAGGGAGCGTTCACGCGTGAGGCCGACGGGCGGTATCGCGTGAACGTCGCTCGGATGCGCGCCGGCACGGATGCGCTCTCCCGCCAGCTCCTCGTTCTCCAGGGAAACGGCGACTACGCCGGACTGGGACAGTTCACCGCCGAGCACGGAACGATGGACGCCGTGCTGCGCGGTGACCTCGATCGCGTGAAGGCACGGGGGATTCCGGTGGACATCATCTACGAGCAGAAGCCGTAGCTCCGGCGCGCGCCGGATGGGAAGGAACGAGAGGGGCACCTGCGTCATTTAGCGGGTGCCCTTCGCGCGTGGTGGATCTCCGCGACGAGTGAGGGGCGGTGAGAGAAATCCGATCGTGCACCGGCTGCGTACACCTCGCAGTCGCCGCGATGCCGGCTTCTCTCTCGCTCTCTCACTTCGACCACGGAACCACACCAATGCGCAATCGCTCCTGGATCGCTCTCGCCATCGCCTCCGTTCTCGCCGCGCCACTTTCGGCGCAGACCACGATGGTCGGCGGCGAGGCGATGTATCCCGCCAAGGACATCGTCAGCAACGCCGTCAACTCCAAGGATCACACCACGCTCGTCGCGGCGGTGAAGGCTGCCGGCCTCGTGGAGACGCTGCAGGGGAAGGGTCCGTTCACCGTGTTCGCGCCGATCAACGGCGCGTTCGCCGTGCTCCCTGCTGGCACCGTGGAGTCGCTGCTCAAGCCTGAGAACAAGGCCGCTCTGACGGGTGTGCTGACCTACCACGTCGTCGCCGGCAATGTGTCCGCCGAGCAGTTGATCAAGATGATCAAGAAGGGCAAGGGCATGGCGACGCTTACCACAGTCAATGGGCAGACGCTCACCGCGATGATGAACGGCCCGCGCAACGTCGCGCTCAAGGATGCCAGCGGCGGCATCGCCAACATCTCGGTGTACGACGTGAAGCAGTCGAACGGCGTGATCCACGTGATCGACCACGTGCTGCTGCCGAAGATGTAGCAGACGGTGCGGCGCCCGGTGACAACTCGGGCGCGGAGCACTCTTGCGGCTGCGGGTGACGAGGCGATTAACTACGCCTCGTCACCTTCGTGCATCCGGAGCTCATGTTCGTCCTTGCGTTTGCCCTGCTCGCCCTTCAGTCCGTCCCCGTCGCCACTCGCGCGTCGGATTCGCTCACGGGCCCTGGCGTCTCGCGGGCGCTGGCCGCCGAGCGCGCCGCCCAGCTCAGCGACGTACGCTATCAGCTCGCGCTCGACGTCACGCGTCGAGACACCGCGTACGGCACGGTGCGCGTCGGCTTCAACCGTCGCGGCACCGACGCCGTCGTCCTCGATTTCCGTGGGCTCTCGAGCTCGGACATTCTGGTGAACGGTGCGCCGGCGGCACCGCGCGTGGTCAACGGGCACCTGATCTTCGCGGGCGCCGCCTTCTCTCGCGGTGCCAACGAGATCTCGTTGCGCTTCCGATCGGCGATTGCACCCTCGGGAGCCAGTATCATCCGCTTTCACGACGCCACCGACGGCGCGGACTATCTGTACACGCTGCTCGTGCCGGCGGACGCGAACCAGCTCTTTCCCTGCTTCGACCAGCCGGATCTCAAGGCACGCGTCACGCTCTCGCTCACCACG
>JAYUTY010000316.1:0-4391 GCA_043754875.1 Gemmatimonadota bacterium | reverse complement strand
GCTCCACGACCTGATCGCGCACAGCGGCGAGCTCGCCGCTGATCAGTGCACCCGACGCACGGGCGTGTCCACCGCCGCCGAACTCGCGCGCGAACGCGTTGACGTCCGTTCCGCCCAACGAGCGAAACGACACCTTGACCTTGTGATGCCCGAGGTCGCGGAAGAACAGCGCCATGCGTGTGCCGGCGATCGAGCGCGCGTGCTCGACGATGCCGTCGAGATCCTCCGCCTTGACGGCGTACTTCTCCAGCGCGTCGGACTGCATCGTGAGCCAGGTGAGGCCGTGCACGTCGTCCACCTGGAGCGTGCTGAGGACATCGGCCATCAGCCGGATGCGGCCGGCCGGCGCCGACGCGTAGATCCGCGTGTACATGTCCTCGGGATCGACTCCTGCCGCGAGCAGCTGCGCCGCGACGGCGAGGCACCTCGGCGACGTGTTGCTGAACCGGAAGCCGCCGGTGTCGGTGAGCATCCCCGTGTAGAGCGAGCGCGCGATCAGCGGGGTGATCTCCCAACCGAGCACGGAGGCGAGGTCGTACACCAGCTCGGCCGTCGCGCACGCCGTGGTGTCGGAGAGTCCGAGCGGCCCGGCCGGATCGCTCGATGCGACGTGATGATCGATCACCAGCTTCGGCACGATGAGCGCGCGCACGCTGTCGGTGAGCACTCCGAGGCGCTTGACGTCGCTGATGTCGAGCACGATGAGCAGGTCGAGGTCGCGGAGCGCTTTCGCTCCCCGACGTGTCTCATCCTTCACGTCGTCGCCGAGCAGGAACGAAAACATCTCCGGCCACGGCGTCGGGTTGACGATCCGTGGCACGAGCCCGTGCGCATCGAGTAGCCGCGCGAGTGCCGTCTCGGAGCCGCATCCGTCGCCATCGGCATTCAGGTGCGTGCTGAGCGCCACGCGTCGCCCCGGCACGAGTTCGACGGCGAGTGCCTCGATGGCGGTGCGGCGCTCGGCGGGAACAGTCAGGAGATCGACGGACACGGCAGGCGGTGTGGGGGAAATGAGAAGCGGCGCCCCGAGGGGCGCCGCTCTCCAATCTAGTGCGGGTGTGACCGCGGCTGCTCAGCCCATATGGTGGCTGGTCTCGCCACGTCCGATGTGCGAGTGGCTCCTGCTGTAGGCGAAGTACACGACCAGGCCGATGACCAGCCAGATGATCAGTCGGAGCCACGTGTCGCCGGGCAGGCCGGCCATCAGGCCGAGGCAGCTCAGGATGCCGAGGATCGGCACGAGCGGCACGAGCGGCGTCCTGAAGGCGCGGGGGATCTCGGGGGAGCGGACGCGCAGGATCCAGACGCCGGCGCAGACGATCACGAAGGCGAGCAGCGTTCCGATGCTGACGAGCTGGCCCAGCAGGCCGATCGGGAAGAGGCCGGCGACGATCGCCGCGATCGTGCCGGTCATCATCGTCGTGATGTATGGCGTCTTGTACTTGGGATGGACCTTGCCGAAGATCGGCGGCAGCAGGCCGTCGCGCGCCATCGAGAAGAAGACGCGAGGCTGCCCCATGAGCATGACGAGCACGACGGACGCGAGCCCGGCGAGCGATCCGATCTCGACGGCGTAGCGCAGCCAGGCGAGCGACGAACCGGCCGCGGCGACTGCGACCAGGATCGGTGCGGGATCATTGAGCTTGGAGTAGTGCACCATGCCCGTCATGACGAGCGCCATCAGCACGTAGAGCACCGTGCACACGCCGAGCGAGCCGAGGATGCCGATGGGCATGTCCCGCTGCGGGTTTCGAGCCTCCTGCGCCGCGGTGCTCACCGCGTCGAAGCCGATGTAGGCGAAGAAGATGACACCCGCACCGCGCAGGATGCCGCTCCAGCCGAAGGCGCCGAACGTCCCCTGATTGGGCGGGATGAACGGATGCCAGTTCGCCGTGTTGACGTACATGAAGCCGACGCCGATCACCAGGAAGATGACCGCGATCTTGAGGAAGACGATGGCGTTGTTGAAGCGCGCCGACTCCTTGATGCCGATGACCAGGATGACGGTCATGAGGAGGGTCAGCACCACGGCGGGGATGTTGAGCGTCGCGCCCGTGCTGGTGAAGTTGTTTGCCGCGTCCACTGCGAACGGTGCGTCGGCCCACCGTGTGGGGATGACGAGGCCGAACTCCGCGAGGAACTTGACGAAGTTGCTCGACCAGCCCACGGCCACGGTCGCCGCGCCGAACAGGTACTCGAGCATCAGGTCCCAGCCGATGATCCACGCGACGAGTTCACCCATCGTCGCGTAGCCGTACGTGTACGCCGAACCGGCGATCGGGATCATGCTCGCGAACTCCGCGTAGCACAGTCCGGCGAAGCCGCACGCGATTCCGGCCGCGAGCATCGAGAGCACGACGGCCGGGCCGGCGTACTGCGCCGCCGCGTTGCCCGTCAGCACGAAGATGCCGGCGCCGATGATCGCACCGACGCCCAGCAGCATCAGATTGGTTGCTGTCAGGGTGCGGTTGAGTCCGCCCTCGCCTTCCTCAGCCGCTTCTTTCTGAAGAACACTGACACTCTTTCTCGACCACAAACCCATCGGGAAATCTCCGGAGAGCGGATGCGAACGGCCCAGGAACGATCTCGGGGGCGGGCCGTTTTTGACGCGGGATTGTATACAGATAACGGACGCGACAACTTGGCCGCGGGCAGAGGAGATGTCAAGGAAACTCCTGTCCGCCAACGTGCTTCGAACGACTCCCGCTACAGACGGCTACAGACTGTAGTTCGGCGCTTCGCGTGTGATGGTGACGTCATGCGGATGCGATTCGCGCAGCCCGGCGGCGGTGATGCGCACGAATGCGGTCTCGGTTCGCAGCTCCTCGATCGATGCGCAGCCGACGTAGCCCATGCCACTCCGCATCCCGCCGACCATCTGGAAGAGCACGTCGCCGACCGGTCCCTTGTACGGCACTCTCCCTTCGATTCCTTCGGGGACCAGCTTCTTGGGTGAGAGCTCACCCTCCTGGAAATAGCGGTCGGCGCTTCCGTCCTGCATCGCGCTGAGCGAGCCCATGCCGCGCACCATCTTGAACCGGCGCCCCTCCAGCAGGAAGGCCTCGCCGGGGCTCTCCTCGGTGCCGGCGAGCATGCTCCCCATCATCACGCTGCTCGCCCCTGCGGCGAGCGCCTTCACGGCGTCGCCGGAGTACTTGATGCCGCCGTCGGCGATCACGGGCACGTCGCCCGCACCCTCCACGGCGTCGAACACCGCGGTGAGCTGCGGCACGCCGACGCCGGTGACGACGCGCGTCGTACAGATGGAGCCCGGTCCCACCCCGACCTTCACCGCGTCGACCCCGCGCTCCACGAGCGCGCGGGCGCCCTCGCGCGTGGCAACGTTACCGACGACGAGCTGCACGTCAGGGAAGGTCTCGCGCACGCTCGACGTCGCCGCGAGGACACCGTCAGCGTGACCATGTGCCGTGTCGATGATCAGCGCGTCCACGCCAGCGTCGATCAGGGCGCGGGCGCGAACGAGGAAGTCGCCCGCCGCGCCAATCGCCGCGGCAACGCGCAGGCGACCGTGCTGATCCTTGTTGGCACCAGGAAACTGGCGGCGCTTGTGAATGTCCTTGACCGTGATCAGTCCCTTCAGGCGCCCCTCGTCGTCGACGACCGGCAGCTTCTCGATTCGGTTCTTGCCGAGGATGCGCTCCGCTTCATCCAGCGTCGTGCCGAGCGGTGCCGTCACCAACCGGTCCTTGGTCATCGCGTCGGCGACGGGCTGGTCGAGGTTGCGTTCGAACTGCAGGTCGCGATTGGTGATGATCCCGACCAACCGTCCGTCGCCGTCCACGATGGGCACGCCGCTCACCCGGAAGCGTGTCATCAGGTTGGACGCCTCACGCAGGCTCGCCGACTGAGGCAGCGTGTACGGGTTGATGATCATCCCGCTCTCGCTGCGTTTCACGATGTCCACCTGCATCGCCTGCCGGTCGATGGACATGTTCTTGTGCAGCACGCCGATGCCCCCGGCCCGCGCCATCGCGATCGCCATCTCCGCCTCGGTGACCGTGTCCATCGCGGCTGACACGAGCGGGACGTTCAACTCGATCTTCCGGGTGAACCAGGACGAGGTGGAGACGTCTTTCGGGTGCGTGACGGAGTGTCGAGGCGCGAGGAGGACGTCGTCGAAGGTGAGCGCGACGTCCTCGCGCACGCGGGCCGCGCCATTGGCCGGTATGGAACGAGACGGCCCGCGCTCAGTCTGGGACTGGGCTGCGGGCCGGGAGGGTGCTTCGGTTGGTGTCTCGGTGCGGATTGTGGTCGCCATGGCTAAACGTAGAGGGCAGTGGAGCCATGCGCCACTGCCCTCTCCTTCACCACGACGCGTCGCGCCGACCCTAGCGCCCGATCACCTTGAGCCGCTTGCGGATGCTCTTCGG
>JAYUTY010000315.1:0-4393 GCA_043754875.1 Gemmatimonadota bacterium | reverse complement strand
GTGCGGCGAATGCGCGCTGGCGGCGCGGTGGACCCGCTCGTGCTCGTGGTGGGTTCGGCGGAGCAGTATGGCCGGCACGACGCGGAGGAGATGCCGCTGCGAGAGACGTCGCCACAGCGACCACTGACGCTCTACGCCGCGTCCAAGGTGGGACAGGAAGTGGCCGCGCTGCAGGCATTTCGCAGCGAGGGCGTCCGCGTCGTCTGCACGCGCAGCTTCAACCATTCCGGTGTCGGACACGCAGAGCACTTCCTCCTCCCGGGGATGGTGCGTCGCGCGCTGGCGCTCCGCGAGTCTGGCGGACCGCTGACGGTGGGGAACGGCGAGACGGTGCGCGACTTCCTCCATGTGGAGGATGTCGTGGACGCGTATCTCGCCCTCGTCGACCGCGGCGCGCCGGGCGAGGCGTACAACGTCTGCAGCGGCGAGGGCAGCTCCGTACTGCAGCTCGCCCGGGCCGTCTTGCAGCGGCTGTCGCTGCCGGCCGAGATTTCGTCCGACCCCGGCCTCGCACGTCCGATCGACGTGCCCGTGCTGATCGGCGACAACACCAAGCTGCGCCTCGCAACCGGCTGGGCCCCCCGCCGCACGCGCGACGACATCATCGATGACCTGATCCATGCCGCGACGCTCTGACATTCACCGCATCCTCGTCATCGGCTCGGGCCCGATCATCATCGGGCAGGCCGCGGAGTTCGACTACTCCGGCACGCAGGCCACGAAGGCGCTCCGCGAGGAGGGGTACGAGGTCATCCTGATCAACTCGAACCCGGCCACGATCATGACTGATCCGGAGCTGGCGGATCGGACGTACATCGAGCCGGTCACGCCGGAGTTCGTCGAGCTGATCATCGAGCGCGAGAAACCGGACGCACTGCTTCCCACGATGGGCGGCCAGACGGCGCTCAACGTCGCGATGGCGCTGGCGGAGAACGGCGTCCTCGACAAGCACGGCGTCGAGCTGATCGGCGCTTCCGCACGCGCCATCGCGATCGCCGAGGACCGCAAGCAGTTCGGTGAGGCGATGGACCGGATCGGGCTCGGGGTCGCGAAGGGTGGAATCGCGAACACGCTGGCCGAGGCGGTCGAGCTGCTGGAGACGACGGGCTTCCCGGCGATCATCCGCCCATCATTCACGATGGGCGGGACGGGCGGCGGCATCGCGTACAACCGCGACGAGTTCGAGGCGATCGTCCGTCACGGGCTGCAGGAGAGCCCGACGAGCCAGATCCTGCTCGAGCGCTCGCTGATCGGCTGGAAGGAGTACGAGCTCGAGGTGATGCGCGATTCGTACGACAACGTCGTCATCGTCTGCTCGATCGAGAACCTCGATCCGATGGGGGTGCACACCGGTGATTCCATCACCGTCGCGCCGGCGATGACGCTGACCGACCGCGAGTACCAGCGGATGCGTGACGCGGCGGTCGCGATCATCCGCGAGGTCGGCGTCAATGCCGGGGGGTGCAACATCCAGTTCGCCGTCAATCCGCGCGACGGCGAGATGATCGTCATCGAGATGAACCCGCGCGTCTCTCGCTCGTCGGCGCTGGCGTCGAAGGCGACCGGCTACCCGATCGCACGCATCGGCGCCAAGCTCGCAGTCGGCTATCGACTGGACGAGATTCCCAACGACATCACGCGCACGACACCAGCGAGCTTCGAGCCGGTGCTCGACTACGTGGTGGTGAAGGTGCCGCGATTCGCCTTCGAGAAGTTCGCGAACGCGAGCCCGCTGCTCACGACGCAGATGAAGAGCGTCGGCGAGGCGATGGCGATCGGCCGCACCTTCAAGGAGGCGTTCCAGAAGGCGCTTCGCGCTCTCGAGACCGGCCGGCCCGGCTGGACGATCGGTGAGCGTCTCTCTGACGACCGCCTCGCGGACGACAGCCTCGAGACGCTGCGCGGCGGGCTGCGGCAGCCGACGCCGGAGCGCATCTATCAGGTCAAGCGCGGCTTCCAGGCCGGCATGACCGTCGAGGAGCTTCACGAGCTCACGGCGATCGATCCCTTCTTCCTCTCGCAGATGGAGGAGCTGATCGAGGCCGAGCGCATGTACGTCGCCCTGGCATCGCTGGACGCGGCGGCGCTGCGGCGCATGAAGCAGCTCGGTTTCTCCGACCGCCAGCTGGCTGAGCTGCGCGGTGAGACGGAGAGCGCACTGCGCGCGACGCGCTGGTCGCTCGGCGTGCGCCCCGCCTACAAGATGGTGGACACCTGCGCCGGCGAGTTTCCCTCGTCCACGCCCTATCTCTATGGCAGTTACGACGAGGAGAGCGAAGCACCGCGCAGCGGCCGCAAGTCCGTCGTCATCCTCGGCAGCGGGCCGATTCGCATCGGGCAGGGGGTCGAGTTCGACTACTGCTGTGTGCGCGCCGTGATGGCGCTGCGCGAGCAGGGATACGAGACGATCATGATCAACTCCAACCCGGAGACGGTCTCCACCGACTTCGACACCGCGGACAAGCTCTACTTCGAGCCGCTGACGCTCGAGGACGTGCTGGAGATCGTCGACCGCGAGCAGCCAATGGGAGTGATCGTGCAGCTCGGGGGACAGACGCCGCTCAAGCTCACTCGTGGGCTGGCCGAGGCGGGAGTGCGGATCCTGGGCACCTCGCCCGATTCGATCGACGCTGCCGAGGACCGGCGTCGCTTCGAGGCGATCGCGCGCGAGATCGGACTGCGTCAGCCCCCCAGCGGCACCGCAACGAGTGTCGATGAGGCGCTCGAAGCGGCGGGACGCATCGGCTACCCCATCCTCGTGCGGCCGAGCTACGTGCTCGGCGGGCGCGGGATGCAGATCGTCTACGACGACGACGAGCTTCGGCACTACTTCGCGACCGCGGTGCGCGTGTCGGAAGCGCGTCCGGTGCTGATCGACAGCTTCCTCGAGGATGCCTTCGAGGCTGATGTCGATGCCATCTCCGATGGTACGCACGTCGTGATCGGCAGCGTGATGCAGCACATCGAGGATGCGGGCATCCATTCGGGCGACTCGGCCTGCGTGCTGCCGCCGTATCGAATTGGCGAGCGTGATCTTCAGACGATGCGCGAACAGACGATCGCCATGGCGAAGGCGTTCAACGTCGTCGGCCTGATCAACGTGCAGTTCGCCGTGAAGGACGGCGTCGTGTACGTGCTCGAGGTCAATCCACGGGCGAGCCGAACGATTCCATTCGTGTCCAAGGCGATCGGCGTGCCGCTCGCGTCGCATGCGGCGCGTGTCATGTGTGGCGAGACGCTCGCCGAGATCGGCTTCACGGAGGAGGTCATTCCGCCGTTCGTTTCCGTCAAGGAAGCCGTCTTCCCGTTCAACAAGTTCGCCGGCACCGATCCGATCCTCGGACCCGAGATGCGCTCGACCGGCGAGGTCATGGGCATCAGCGACTCGTTCGGCAGCGCGTTCGCCAAGGCGCAGCTCGCGGCGTCCAACGGGCTGCCGTTGTCCGGGGTCATCCTCGTCACGGTGAACGACAGCGACAAGGCGGACGTGACGCCGATTGCGCTGCGCTTCCACGAGATGGGCTTCTCGCTGCGCGCCACGTCGGGGACGGCGAAGTACCTGCGCGGACGTGGCATCCCCGTGACGTCCGTACTCAAGGTGCACGAGGGGCGCCCCAACTGCATGGACATGATCGTCAACGGCGAGGTGCAGCTGCTCATCAACACGCCGTACGGCAAGCACGCGCAGCGTGACGACTACACGCTGCGACAGGCCGCGATTCGTCACCACATCGCGTACACCACGACGCTCTCCGCGGCGAGTGCGGCATCGGACGCGATCCTGTCGCTCAAGTCGCGCCAGCCATCAGTCCGCTCGTTGCAGGAGTGGCAGCAGGACATCCTCGTCGCGGCCGAGGCGGTCTGATGAGCGTGCACGCGTCGGCCGAGGTGGACGCGACGGCCGTCGTGCACGAGTCGGCGTACGTCGATGCCGGGGCGACGATCGGTGCCGGCACGCGCGTCTGGCACTTCTGCCACGTCCTCGGCGGTGCGGTGATCGGCGAGCGCTCCTCGCTGGGCCAGAACGTCGTCGTGATGAGCGGCACCCGGATCGGCGACAACGTGAAGATCCAGAACAACGTCTCGATCTACGAGGGAGTCGAGCTCGAGGACGACGTCTTCTGCGGACCGTCGATGGTGTTCACGAACGTGAACAACCCTCGAAGCCATGTCTCGCGCAAGTCCGAGTACCGCCGCACGCTGGTGCGCCGCGGCGCGTCGATCGGAGCGAACGCCACGATCGTCTGCGGTGTCACGCTCGGTGAGTACTCCTTCATCGGTGCCGGCGCGGTGGTGGCGAAGGATGTGCCGGCCTTCGCGCTGATGGTCGGCGTGCCCGCGCGGCAGCTCGGCTGGATGTGCCAGTGCGGCGAGCGGCTTCCGGACAGTGGAG
>JAYUTY010000314.1:0-4405 GCA_043754875.1 Gemmatimonadota bacterium | reverse complement strand
GAACGACCTGCCAGCAGTGATGCGAGACGACGCGAATCCGCCGGCGAACGAGCCGAGCGCATTGATCGCCAACGCGACGGCGAGGTACCCCGGCGTGGGACGGAAGTTCGTCGGGTCGTTCACGTTGCGCAGCATGGCCAGCGTGGCGACGAGAGTGCCGATGCCCACGATCATCACGACCACGCCGAGCCCCGCCAGGAGGCCGAGGACCGGACGGATCATCGACCGGGACGGCGCGATGGGACCCGCAACCGGATCAGTCATCGGCCGCTGCTCGCTCGGTGCGATGTGCATGCTCACGCATCCTGGTACAGATCCGTCAGGTCGGCCGCCGCAAGCTCCACGAGGAAATCGGCGATCCGGGCGCACACCTGTTCGGCGTACTGCGCGCCCTTCTCCGCCGTCGCGAGTGCCGGGTTGCCGGTGCCGGTGTCCGCGCTGACCTGCGTCCAGCGGCGCGGTGCCCACGCCCACCCCTCGCGCAGCGCGTGCATCCTCCACCGCTTCTCGCTGCCGTCACCCGCCTCGGCGAGCGGCAGCACGAGCTCGGGCGCCACGTGCATCATGACGCTCGTCTCCAGCTCGCCGGCGTGATCGCCGAGATCGGTGAACACCGTCCGGGGATCGACGACCTTGTACCAGTTGATGGCGCTGAGGAAGACGCGCGTACGCGGCTGGAGCTCGCGGATGATCTGCCGGAAGTCGTTGCCGCCGTGGCCGTTGAGGATCACGAGCCGCGTGATCCCCTGCTGCTCCATGGCATGCACGAGATCGGCGAGCAGCGCAGCCTGCGTCGCCGGGTTCATGTTGAGGCAGAGCCGGATGTCGAGCTGCCCGGTGTTCACACCGAACGGGACCGTCGGTAATACGACGACACGCGCGCCGCGCGCCCACGCCCGCCGTGCCGACTCCGCCGCGAGCACGTCGCACTGGATCGTGTCGGTGGCGTAGGGCAGGTGATAGTTGTGCGCCTCCGTCGCGCCCCAGGGCAGCACGGCGACGTCGTACTCCGTGGTGCGCACGGTCTTCCAGCTGCTTTCGGCCAGGATGTACGGTCGTGAGGGCATGGCCTTAAATTCGCCTGTCTGCGGACGTCGCGCCAGCGCGCTCGCCGACGACCTTCTCGCAGACCCGATGTCATCCCTCTCGAACGCCACTCCGTCCAGCTCCGACGTCATCGCCAGCGACGCGATGATCCTGCTCCGCGACCACGTCACCCAGGTGCTCAACGCGATCGACGACGGCGTCTTCTTTCTCGACGACCGGGGACACGTCACCTTCGCGAACGAGGCCGCGGCGCGCCTGATCGGCTTCACCAATCGCGAGCTGATGGGCCAGTCGATGCATGAGATGACGCATCATCACTACGCCGACGGCACCCCCTTCCCCGTCGAGGAGTGCCCGATCATCTCCTCGGTGACCGATGCGGTGCAGCAGCGGGTCGGGGGTGACATCTTCTGGACGAAGAGCGGCGCACCGATCGCCGTTGACTACACGAGCATCCCGGTAAAGCGGGGACGCACGGTGATCGGCGTGGTCGTCACCTTCCGCGACATCAGCAACGAGCAGCGCGTCGAGGAGCTCGGCGCGCGGCTACGCAGCGAGCGCGCGGCGAACGAGGCGGCGGAGCGCGCCCGCGCGGCGCTCACGGAAAGCGAGACGCGCTACCACTTCCTCGCCGAGTCGATCCCGGTGCAGATCTGGACGGCACGCCCCGACGGGACGCTCGATTACGTCACGCAGCGCGTCTCAGACTACTTCGGCCGCTCCGCCGAGCAACTGCTCGGCGAAGGCTGGCAGCACGTCACGCACCCGGATGATCTGGGCGAGGCGATCTCCCGCTGGACGCATTCAGTCACGACGGGCACGCCATACGAAGTGCGGTTCCGGCTCCGAGATGCCAGCGGCCAGTACCGGTGGCATCTCGGTCGCGCCCTGCCGCAGCGCAACGAGCAGGACGAGGTGGTGCGGTGGTTCGGCACCAACACGGACATCGACGACCAGATGCGCTCGGCTACTTGAAGCGCATTCCGTTGGGTGCCACCGCGCCCGGCTTCGGAATGCTGAACGGCTTCGGCGGCGGTGGCGGCGCGGCCGGCTTCTGACCAGGCCGCTGCTGTGCACCCGGCCGATTGGCGCGCGGACGCTCGCCGGCGGGAGTCGCGTTCGGACGTGAGTCCGCCGTGCCGGATTTCATCGTGAGTGCGATCCGGTTGCGCGGCAGGTCCACGCTCATCACGCGCACCTTCACCCGCTGCCCCACGGAGACGTACTGGTTGGGATCGGCGATGAAGCGATCCGCGAGCTGCGACACGTGCACGAGTCCGTCCTGATGCACGCCAATGTCCACGAACGCGCCGAACGCGACGATGTTCGTCACCACCCCTTCGAGCTCCATCCCCTCGGTGAGGTCCTTCGGCTGCGTGATGTCGTCGCGGAACGCCGGCGCCTCGAACGCGGCGCGCGGATCGCGGCCCGGCTTCTTCAACTCGCTCACGATGTCCTTCAGCGTCGGCAGTCCAACGTCGTCCGACACGTAGCGCATGAGCTCCACCGCGCTGAGCCGGCCCTCATCGGCGATCAGCTCGGGGAGCGAGACGCCGAGGTCGGCCGCCATCCGCTCCACGAGGGCGTAGCGCTCGGGGTGCACCGCGCTCGCGTCGAGCGGATGCTTGCCGCCGCGCACGCGGAGGAATCCGGCCGCCTGCTCGTATGCCTTCGCGCCGAGCCGCGGCACGTCCAGCAGCGCCTTCCGCGACGTGAAGCCGCCGCACTCGTCACGCGCCTTGACGATGTTCTCGGCCAGTGCGGGCCCGATGCCCGAGACGTACGAGAGCAGCGCCACCGACGCGGTGTTCACCTCGACGCCCACCTTGTTCACCGCGCTGACCACGATGTCCTCCAGCCGCTTCTTGAGGCGAGGCTGGTTGACGTCGTGCTGGTACTGACCCACGCCGATCGACTTGGGATCGATCTTCACCAGCTCGGCGAGCGGGTCCTGCAGCCGCCGCGCGATCGACACGGCGCCGCGCAGCGAAACGTCGAGTTCCGGCAGTTCGGCCACCGCGAGCTCGCTCGCCGAATACACCGATGCACCCGCCTCGCTCACCACCACCACCTGCGGCGGAGTGGCGAGATTCGCATCGCGCAGCGCCTGCCGCACGATCGTCTCCGTCTCACGACTCGCGGTCCCGTTGCCGATCGCGATCAGCTCCGCGCCACTCGACGTCACGAGACGCATGAGCGCGGCGGTGAACCGGTCGGGCTGGTGCAGCATCCATGCATCCGTGTGCAGCACGGAACCGGTGCGCGAGACGGCCGCGACCTTGACTCCGGTGCGGAAGCCCGGATCGAGACCGATCACGATGCGCTCTCCCGCCGGTGCGGCGAGGAGCAGCTGCTCCAGATTCTTGCCGAAGATCGCGATCGCCTCTTCATCCGCGCGTGTCTTGAGCTCGAGCCGCAGCTCGACCTCGATTGAGAAGGCGAGCAGACGCTTGTACGCATCGCGCGCCACGAGCTCGAGCTGCTGCCGCGCCGTGCGTCCGGCGCTCACGCGCTCGTTCAGTCCGCTCGCGATCTCCTCCACGGGCGCAGCCACCGTCCACGCGAGCACTCCCTCTTCCTCGCCGCGACGAATGGCCAGCACGCGGTGCGACGGGATGTTCCCGAGCGGCTCGGCGTAATCGTAGTAGTCCTGGAACTTGGAGACTTCGTTCTCCCTGCCCGTCACGGCGCGTGACGTCACGCTCCCCTTGCGACGCGTGAGATCGCGCACCCAGCCGCGATGCTCGGCGTCTTCCGCGATGCGCTCGCTGAGGATGTCGCGCGCGCCGGCGAGCGCATCCTCGACCGTTGCGACCTCCCGCTCGACGCTGACGAACTCGCCCGACTTCACGAGCGCAGCGGCGTCGTCCACCTCGCCGTTCCAGATCGCGTCGGCGAGCGGTTCCAGTCCTCGCTCACGCGCGATCGTGGCGCGCGTGCGGCGCTTGGGCTTGTACGGCAGGTACAGATCCTCGAGTCCCTGCTTGGTCGTCACGGCCTCGAGGCGGCTCGCGAGCTCCGGCGTCAGCTTGCCCTGCTCGTCGATCGACTTGCGGATCGCGGCGCGACGGTCGCCGAGCTCGCGCAGGTACTCGGAGCGCTCCTGAATGGCGCGAAGCTGCGTCTCGTCGAGACCGCCTGTGGCTTCCTTGCGGTAGCGGGCGACGAACGGAAGGGTGTTGCCCTCGCCGAAGAGGGCGAGCGTGCTGGCCACCTGACGGGGCTGGAGCGAGAGCTCCTGCGCAACCGTGGCGGCAATCTGGGAAAGCTGGGACGTCTCCATCGGGATCCGACGCGAAGCGAGTGGCGCAGTGGCGCGCTGTCGTAGGGGGGACGCGCAAACTGCTCGCGACGAGCG
>JAYUTY010000313.1:0-4409 GCA_043754875.1 Gemmatimonadota bacterium | reverse complement strand
ACGGGCTGCACAACCTTCTCGCTGCAGCGCAGGCGATCGGCTCGACGACGTCGCGCCTGGTGATCGGCGAGGTCACCGTCGCGGACGCGAAGTCGCTGCAGGCGATGGGCGATGCGCTTCGCGAGCAGCTGGACAGTGGCATCGGCGTGCTCGCGGCTCGCATGGACGAGGGCAAGGGATCGCTGCTCGTGGTCGTGACGGACGACCTGCGCGAGCGCGGGCTGCGCGCGGATGCGATCGTGCGCGACGTGGCGGCTGTCGCCGGAGGTCGTGGTGGTGGCAAGCCGCACATGGCGCAGGCCGGTGTGCCCGATGCGAACCGGCTCGCCGACGCGCTGCGCGCTGCCCCAGCGCTCATCGACGCGCTCCTGGGGAGCGCGTGACGATCGGCGAGTGGCTTGCCGCTCGCACCCCTGCGCCGCCGGAGGCGCTCACGCAGCGACTCCAGTCGGTGCTCAGTGACGCGTACGAGCTCGACTCCGGCGAGTGCGCGTCCGCATGCCTGTCGGCCGCGGAGCGACTCGTGGAGGGGCTGATTCGCGGCAACTACACGTCGCGCGAGTCCGCGCTCGACCTGCTCACGGCGGATGCGCTGGTGACGTACGCGTTCGAGGCGGCGAGCGCCGATCCCGCGACGCTGCCAGCGGCGGCGCGAGCGGCCATGGCGCGCATCGGTGCGCTCGCGGTGCTCGAGCCAGCCCGCGTGACGCCCTAGTGGTCGCGACGGGGCGCACGGGGCGCCCTGGGCGCACGGGGCGCAGCGTACGATCGCCACGGGCCTTGCAGACCGTCGTCGTGCGCACGACTGCCGGCGTACCCGTGTGATCGACATCCACTCGCACCTGCTGCCCGGCGTGGACGACGGATCGAAGTCGATCGCGGCGTCGTGCCGAGTGTTGGAGAAGTTCGCGTCGCAGGGAGTCGAGTGCGTCGTGCTCACGCCACATCTGCTCGCGAGCCAGGCGCACTCCGCGCCGTACGATCGGCACCGCGCGATTCTCGACGAGCTGCGCGCCGCGGCGCCCCCGGGGGTCGAGCTGCGACTCGGATGGGAGATCATGCTCGACCAGCCGAGTGCCGACCTCCGCGCACCCGAGCTCTCGCTTGGCGACTCGCGTGCGATACTCGTGGAGTTTCCTCGGTTGGCGGTGCCGACATCGGCCGCAGACGAGTTGGCGCGGCTCCGGCTCTCCGGAGTGACGCCGGTGTTGGCGCATCCCGAGCGCTACTGGGGCTGCACCGTGAAGTGCGTGGAGGATTGGCGCGCCGCGGGGGCGGTGATCCAGATGGATACCGCCGGACTGCTGGGCCGCGGTCCGATCTCGCGCGTTTCACGCGCGCTGGTCGAAGCAGGGCTGGTGGACCTGTTCGCGAGCGACAACCACGGCGATTCGCGAACGCTCGCGACAGCGCGCGAATGGCTCTGTGAGGTCTCCACGCCTGCTCACGCCGAGCTGCTGACGCGCACCAATGCCCAGCGCCTGCTTGCGGGCGAGCCGCTCGAGCCGGCACCGCACCTTCCGTGGACCAGCGGGATCTTCGCTCGGTTGCGGGAGCTCTTTCTTGGACACCGGACACATTGATGACGTCTCACTTCGCGCAGTCACTTCGCGACCTCGCCGCAACGGCCGAACGCGTCGCGTTCGAGCTCGGCCCCGATCTCGAGCGGGCGCTCGAGCTGATGCAGGCGACCGTGCAGCGACGCGGCACCCTGTTCTTCTGCGGCAATGGCGGGAGTGCCGCGGATGCGCAGCATCTCGCCACCGAATACGTCGTGCGCTACATGCGCGATCGGCGCGCGTATCCGGCGATCGCGCTCACGACGGACACGTCGCTGCTCACGGCGGCGGGCAATGACATCGGGTTCGAGAATGTCTTCTCGCGGCAGATCGAGGCGCTCGCGCGACCGGGGGACCTGCTGATCATCCACTCGACGAGCGGCAACTCGCCGAACGTGCTGCGTGCTGCGGAGGCAGCGCACGAGGTGGGGATATCAGTGCTGGCCTTCAGCGCGCGCGACGGCGGCGCGCTGCGCGCGTTGGCGGATCACAGCATCGTGATCCCGACGACGCGCACCGACCGCGCGCAGGAGCTGCACCTGTGCATCGGGCACATCATCTGCGAACTCGTGGAGCAATCACTGTGATCGATCTTCGTGGACATCGGGCGCTCGTCACGGGCGGGTCGCGCGGCATCGGTGCGGCGACGGCGCGCCTGCTCGCGCGCGCGGGCGCGGACGTGATGATCGGCTATCGCTCCCGTTCAGCGGACGCGGAGCGTGTCGTCGCCGAGCTGAGCGAGCATGGTGTGCGCGCTGGCGCCTGCGCGGCGGACATCGCCACGCGCGACGGCGCGGACCGACTCGTTGCGGAGACGGTCGCACTGCTGGGCGGACTGGAGCTCTACGTCGGCAATGCCGGAGTGTGGCCCGCCGAGGAGGTGGAGGTCGCTGCGCTCGACGATGAGCGGTGGTCGCGAACGATGCGCGAGAATGTGGATTCGATCTTCTTCACGTCGCGCGCGGTGGCTCGCGCCATCAGCGACGGCGGACGCATCGTGCTCGTCGCGAGCACCGCCGGCCAGCGAGGCGAGGCCTTCCACGCCGACTACGGTGCGAGCAAGGGCGCGGTCATCTCGTTCACGAAGTCGCTGGCGGTGGAGCTCGCGCCCCGCGGCGTGACGGTGAACTCCGTCGCGCCAGGCTGGGTGGACACAGAGATGGTCTCGGGTCCCATGTCCGAGGGCGGACGGGCGCGCATCGCGGCTGCGATCCCGCTCGGTCGTGTGGCATCGGCGGACGACATCGCCGGCCCGATCCTCTTTCTGTGCTCCCCACTCGCACGGCACGTGACGGGCGAGATCCTGAACGTGAATGGTGGCAGCGTGCTCTGCGGATGATCGTACTTCTCTTCACGGGCGGCACCATCTCCATGACGCACGACGCCGCGCTCGGCGGCGCGGTGCCGACGCTCGAGGGCAGCGAGATCGTGCGGGCGACGCCCGGCATCGACAAGGTGGCGCAGCTCGAGATCGACCAGTGGGGCAAGTTTCCCGGTCCCCACATGACCGTGGAGCGCATGTGGGAGGTCCGCAACCGGATCGCCATGCATCTGGCCCGTCCCGAGGTGGAGGGCGTGGTCGTCACGCACGGCACGGACGCGCTCGAGGAGAGTGCCTACATGGTGGGCCGCTCCACGCCGGCGGACAAGCCGGTGGTGTTCACCGGGGCGATGCGGCCGGCGAGCGACCTGGGATGGGACGGCCCGTCGAACCTGCTCGACGCCACGAGGGTCGCGGCGAGTCTGGCGTCGCGGGGTAAGGGAACGCTGGTCTGCCTCGGTGAACGCATCCACAGCGCCCTCGAAGTGACCAAGACCCACACGGAGGCGCGCGACGCCTTCGAAAGTCCGGGGCTCGGTGCGCTCGGCGAGATCGACGAGGGGCGAGTGCTCTACCGGCGCGCGATGCTGCGCATGCCGGAGCCGATCGCGCCAGAGGCGCCGGCCGAGCCGGTGGACATCGTGTACATCTACGCCGGGGCTGATGCGCGGCTGGTGGACGCTTCACGGGAAAGCGGCGCTCGCGCGATCGTGATTGCGGCGATGGGGCGGGGAAATGTGCCGCCGCTGGTGCTCGGGGGGATCGAGCGTTGGGTCGCAACAGGGCGGCCGGTGATCATCACGTCGCGGGCTCTGCGCGGCCGCGTGGGCCCGACGTATGGCTACCCGGGAGGGGGCCGGCGAGTGCTGGAGGCCGGGGCGATCTTCGCGCCGGGCGAAAGGCCGGGCCAGGCGCGGATCACGACGATGCTCGCGTTGGGAGCAGGCTACGACCTCGGCCGGCTCACCGACTTGTTCAGTGCTGAGTAACCGGCAATACGGGTATCAGGACTGGAGCGATTCCCAGCGCTGGAAGCAGTCCCAGCCGAACTCCCGGGCCGCGCGGGCCTGATCCCAGAAGCCGAAGCAGTCGCGCCACCCTTCCTGCTCGGCACGCCAGGCGCAGCACCAGGTAAACGCGAAGCGCCGCTGGGTGTCGCCAGCCATGACCAGCAGTTCGCCAGTGAAGTCCGAGCAGCCGGAGCGGGCGCGAAGTTGCACGCGCTCGACCTGAAGCAGCGGCTCGGCATGCAGGAGTTGCGTGAGCACGCGCTCTACCTTCACCCGCGGGGCGTGGCCGTCGAGCTGGATGCGTGGCGTGGCGCCTCCCGAGAGGTAGGCGAGCATGTCACGCTTGAAGTCGGAATCGGCCGCCGCAGCGGTGAGGTAGGCGGTAAGCTCGGGCATCTGGCGTCGTCTGGGGAAGGCGTCGGTGGCGAACGCCCAAATATAGCGACAACTGTTTCCTCGGGACAGAGTCGCGTTGACGGAGGCTTCACACCGTCCGTCGGGTCCGGTAGACTGATCGCT
>JAYUTY010000312.1:0-4417 GCA_043754875.1 Gemmatimonadota bacterium | reverse complement strand
GATCGAGCTGCTCCGATACGCCCAGTCGATCGGGCTGATCCCGATGCTGATGACGCATGGAGACTCCTTCCGTCGGCGCCCCGGATTGCTCGAGCGCCTGATGGTCGATGGTGGTCTCGTCGAAGTGAGCATCCACGTGGATACGACGCAGCGCGGTCGACAGGGAAGTCAGTGGCGCAACCCATCGAGCGAGGCGGAGCTGAATCCCCTGCGCGACGAGTTCGCGGCGATGATCCGGACTGCGCAACTCCGCACCGGACGCGAACTGCGAGCCGCCACGACGATGACGGTGACGCGCGAGAATCTCTGTGGCGTGTCCGACGTGATGCGCTGGATCGGCCACAACGCGGAGGCGTTCCGCATGATCAGCTTCCAGCCGATCGCGCAGGTCGGCCGCACGGAGGGCGGATTCGGCGGCGGCGTCGCAGTGGAGGAGCTCTGGCGCGAGATCGAGCGAGGGCTCGTCAGCGGCGTCGAGGAGCCGACCGCGATGGAGCGCGGCCACAAGTGGCTCGGCCATCCGGCATGCAACCGCTTCGTGCATGGCGTCGTCGTGAACGAGCTCGGCCGCCCATCGCGCTTCTATCCCGCGCGCGAGCACGGCCACCCGGTGGACGAGCGCGTCGTCGACACCTTCCTCTCTCGATTTGGCGGGATCACCTTCCGCGCCGACTCGCGCAGCGAGCGGGTCGCGCGGCTCTGCGCTGTCGCGGTGCACGCCCCCGGCTTCGCCGCCCGCAATGCTCTCCCCTACGCGCGCCATTGGCTGCGCCGGTTAGGCGAAGGTAGTGCGGTTCGAGGGCTCACAGGGCTGCTCACGGGCCGCTTGCGCACGAACTCGCTCGTCATCGTGAGCCACCACTTCATGAGCGCCGAGGAGATCGGCACCTCGCTCGGCGGCGAGCGGATCTCGCTCTGCGTCTTCAAGGTTCCCGTGAACGGCGAGCTCCTCTCCATGTGCGAGGTCAACGCACTCGGTGTCCGCGACCGCTTCTACGCCGACATTCGGGACGACGTGCGCGCGGACGCCGCGATCACGACCTGATCGCGGGCATCCGCGCCGCGCGCGAGATCACTCGTCGCGACGCATGCCGCCGACCAGACCGCCCATCACCACACCACCCAGCCCACCGAGCATGCTCCCCTCCTGCTGCCGCGAGCCGCCGGCGCGCGGCGCAGCGGCGATGATGCGGTCGGCCAGTCGCGAGAACGGCATCGTCTGGAGCATCACGCGGCCCGGCCCCGTGAGCGTGGCGAAGAACAGCCCTTCCCCGCCGAACAGCGCCGTCTTGATCCCGGGCACCATCTGGATGTCGTACTGCACCTGCGACTCCATCGCGACGATGCACCCCGTGTCCACGCGCAGCGTCTCACCCGGCGCCAGCGTCGTCTCCCAGAGCGCGCCGGACGCGTGCAGCACGGCCACGCCGTCACCGCTGATACGCTGGAGGATGAATCCCTCGCCTCCGAAGAAGCCCGCACCGATGCGCTTCGTGAACGCGACGTCCACCTGCGTTCCCTTCGGCGCGCAGAGAAAGGAGTCCTTCTGTGCGATGATGACTCCGCCCCACTCCGTCAGGTCCACCGGCTTGATCTTGCCCGGGAAGTGCGACGAGAACGCCACGCGCCGCCGGCGCTGGCCGGCATTGGCGAACGTCGTGACGAAGAAGGTGTCGCCCGAGAGCACGCGCTTCGCGCCGGAGAACAGCTTGCCGAGCATCCCGCCGCCCTGCTGGTTCGGGTCGAGCGTCGTGTTCATGACGATCTCGTCCTCCATGAACATCATCGCGCCCGCCTCGGCGAGCACCGTCTCGCCCGGATCGAGCGTCACGATCACCGCCTGCAGGTCGTCGCCGATCAGCTCGTAGTCGAGCACGTCCGAGATGGATGCCATTCGCAGGTCGCTCCCCGATGGATGAATGAGTGTTCGATGCCGAGTTCTCTACGGGCGCGATGGGCTCGCCGTTTCGCCTGTGGCACCCACACTCGTGGGACGCGGGGCGGCCGGCGCGAGCTGGTCGCGTCCCTTCACATTATACGGAATCCCACGGACCATCCAGTCCGGCGCCGGCGCGCCGCGCAGGTGGTGGTCGAAGAACTGCTCCATCCGCATCGCGACGTCCTTCTGGTTCGCACGCTTGGTCGGGTTGTGCTCGTCGCCATTGTAGTCCAGCAGGTACGCCTCCTTCTGCAGCCGGCGCATCGCCACGAACATCTCGATCCCCTGATACCACGGCACGGAGCCGTCACCGTCGTTGCTCATGATCAGCAGCGGCGTCGCGATGCGATCGGCCCAGAAGAGGGGCGAGTTCTCGAGGTAGCGCATGGGATACTGCCAGATCGAGCCGCCGATCCGGCTCTGCGTGTGCTCGTACTGGAAGGCGCGGGCGAGCCCGGTCTGCCAGCGGATCCCGCCGTACGCGCTGAACATGTCGGCGACTGGTGCGCCCGTCATCGCCGCCTTGAACAAGGGCGTCTGCGTGATGATGTAGAGCGCCTGGTAGCCGCCCCACGACTGCCCCTGGATCCCGACGCCGTTGGGATCCACGAAGCCGCGCGCCATGATCGACTGCACTCCCGGCACGATCGACTTGTACGCGCTCGGTCCGGGATAGCCGGTCTCGTAGTGGATGTCCGGCTCGAACACGAGATACCCGCGCGACGTGTAGTGCGTCGGGTTGATCACGTTCCGCCCGCCGGGCGGCACGTACACGTTCAGGTTGTTCGAGAGCTGCTCGTAGAAGTACGCGATCATCGGGTACTTCTTCGTCGAGTCGAAGTCGGCCGGCTTGTAGAGCAGCCCCTTCATCGCCACGCCGTCCGCGCTCTTCCACCGCACGAGCTCCACGGAGCCCCATTTCACCTCCGCCTGCTGCGGATTGGCGTCGGACATGCGCGCGATCTCCGTGAGCGACGTGCCCGTATACAGATTCGGGAACTCCACGAAGGTGCCCCGCGTCAGCACGAGCTGCTCGGCGCGACGCGCCTTGATCGGCACGCCGTACGCGACGTCGCCCATCACGATGCGACGTGGTGCGCCCGCAGTGTTCAGCCGCGCCTCGTAGAATCCGCTCGCCTTGCTCTCCTCGTCGAGCGCGCGCAGCAGCAGCGGCTTCGCCGGATCGATGAAGCGGTCGTCGCTGTCGAGATCCACGACGCGAAGGGTGACCTGGCCCTTCCGCCCCGCGGAGTCCGTCACCATGCGGGGGGCGCGCGCTCCCGTCGGGTCCAGCTCCCACACGTCGAACCGGTCGTACGCCAGGAGCGAATGGTCGCCATTGGTCCAACCGGCCAACCCCCACGGTGCGGGAATGTCGGGCGTGTCCCACGTCTCCTGGTCGAAGCGCACGCCAGCGATGCGCGACGTGAGATCCGTCTTGCGGGCTCGCGCGATGTCATAGGCGAACCAGTGGCCGTCCTCGAAATACGAGATGAAGCGCCCGCCCGGCGAGAGCTGCGGCTGGAATCGGACCTTCCGCGCGACCAGCGTACGCGCCCCCGTGGTGGCGTCCACCGCGTAGAGGTCGTTGCCCGACTCCCCCCACATGGCCTCGACGGCGTACGGCACGCTCGTCACGAGGAGCGCAGTGCGCGCATCATCGCTGACCTGGACGTTCGGGAACGAATCGCTCGCCAGCTTGACGAGACGCCTCGTCCCGAGCTGATAGACCGCCCCGAACGAGCGGTTGCGGTCGCGCGCTGCCTCCACGCGCTGCTGCGGCTGCAGGCGCTCGTCCTTCCAGTGCCACAGGTCGAACACCGCCTTGTCGGCCAGCGAGTCGGCGGGGATCGAGTCGAGCGGCGCGGTCGTGTAGCCGAAGAGCAGCGCGTTGCCGGCACGCGAGAAGGCGAGCCGATTTTCCGCGAGCACCATCCCCGTGCCGACGTCCCCCTCCGCAATCACGGTCCGTGCCTGCGTGCGCGACCCGAGCGACGAATGGTGCAGTGAGAAGCGCGGATGCTCCTGCCCGAACTCGGACGCGTTGCCGAAGAATGCGGCCTGCGTTCCCGCGCGGTCGAGCACGATCCCGCGGTAGTCGCCCGTGCCCGTCCGCAGCGCGATCTCCTGTTCCGGCTGGCTCACGCGGCGCACGTATGCGCCATCGCGCCCAGGTGCACGCGACGCCACCGTGTAGCCGAGGTATTTCGCGCTGTCGTCGAAGACATAGCCCGTGACGTCCGGGATGCGCGTCTCGCGGCCAGTCGCCAGCTCGCGCAGCACGAGCGTGGTCCCGTACTCGCGGCGCCGAGTGCGCGACGAGGAGTCCGCGATCGGGCGCGGCGCACCGCCTGGCGCGGCCGCGTTGCCCGCTGCCGGTGCGCCTGCGCCGGTCGGCGCTGCCGCCCGGGTGGAGTCGCGCGTCGTCCGGGCTGCGGTCGAGTCATCGCCATCGAGCAGGTACGCGACGACGCTCGC
>JAYUTY010000311.1:0-4436 GCA_043754875.1 Gemmatimonadota bacterium | reverse complement strand
GCGGCCATAGTGGGTGAATGTCGACGCGCTAGCGGTCTCGGCGGGGCTCGTTGTCGGGCAGCCGCGTGCTCGGCTTGAACTGCCCGGTGTCGATTGATCGGCCCCCCGCCACCGGGACCGCGACGTCGCAGAGCAGCTCGAGGCGTTGTGGCGGAAGCGATGCCCAATCCTCCGGCACCTGCTGCAGCCTGCGTCGCTCACTCTGGTCCTCACGCTCGAAGACCAGCCAGCCGTCGCGATACCGAACGTCCATCAAGTGTGCTCGGGAGGATGGCGTCTCCACTTTCCACACCCGCCACCGCTTCCCGTTCGAATCCAGAAATGATGCAAGGCCCATCGTGAGTCCCTCCGCCTGCTCACGCGCGCTGCTGCGCCCCGATGCTTCGTCTCGTCGCGCCGTATCGGGAGCAAGTTGCATTCCGGCTTCGACTTCCGGGATGCATGCACGCACGTGTGCACAGAGAGGATGGGCGTGCGTTGCGGGGCCGATTGCTGCGCTGCATACTTTCCTCGGCCAACCCCTTCCTCTCTCTCGGTCATGACAGACAAGCGCTCTGCCGCACTCTCGCGGCGCGGCTTCGTGAGCCGCGCCGCGGCACTCGCTGCGGCCTCTACCGCGGCTTCCGCTCTGCCACTCGGTGCGAGCCCGCCCAAGGCAACTGCCACCCCGCGCGGCGCGCGCGCGCCGGGCGTTCCTCGTGAAGCGCCGGAGCCGCGCGAGCAATCGATCGCACAGCTGCAGGAGCTGCTGCGGAGCGGCGCCACGACGTCGCATCAGCTCACCCAGCAATACCTCGATCGCATCGCCGAGCTGGACTTGCGCGGGCCGTCACTCCGCGCCGTGCTCGAGACCAATCCCGAGGCGCTCGCCATCGCCGACCGGATGGACGCCGAACGCAAGAGTGGGCACGTGCGTGGGCCGCTGCATGGCATTCCGATCCTCGTGAAGGACAACATCGACACGGCTGACCGGATGACGACAACCGCCGGCTCGTCGGCGCTCGCCGGCTCCATCGCGGTGCGCGACGCGCACGTCGTGGAGCGACTCCGGACGGCGGGTGCGATCGTCCTCGGCAAGACCAACCTCAGCGAGTGGGCCAACTTCCGCTCGACGCATGCATCGAGTGGCTGGTCAGGACGCGGTGGACAGGCACGTAATCCGTACGCACTCGATCGCTCGCCGTCCGGATCGAGCTCGGGGTCGGCGATCGCGGCGGCCGCGAGCTACTGCGCCGCCGCCGTGGGTACCGAGACGGACGGCTCGATCACGTCTCCAGCGGCGGTGTGCTCGCTGGTGGGGCTCAAGCCGACTGTCGGGCTCGTGAGCCGGAGCGGGATCATCCCGATCTCGCACACGCAGGACACCGCAGGACCGATGGCGCGCACCGTCGCCGATGCGGCGGCGCTGCTCAGCGCGCTCGCCGGCCGCGACCCGCGCGACGCCGCGACGCAGCGCAGTCCTGTGGCGGCCACCGAGGACTACACGAAGTACCTCGTCGCAAATGGGTTGAACGGAGCGCGCATCGGTGTCGCTCGCCAGCGCTATACGGGCTACAGCGTTGCGGCCGATGCGGCGCTCGAGCGGGCGCTGCTCGCGCTACGCGACCAGGGGGCGGTGATCGTGGACCCGGCCGACATCGCGACAGCCGGCAAGTTCGACGATGCGGAGTACGAAGTGCTGCTGTACGAGTTCAAGGCTGATCTTCAGGCCTATCTCGCCAGTCTGCCGGCCGGCGCCCGCGCCCGCACGCTCGATGACCTGATCGCCTTCAATCGCGCCCATGCCGCCGAGGAGATGCCGTACTTCGGGCAGGAGATCTTCGAGCAGTCGGCGAAGAAGGGCTCGCTCACGAGTGCCGGCTACCGCAAGGCACTCGCCGCCTGCGGTACCCTCGCGCGCGCACAAGGACTCGATGCGACGTTCACGAAGCATCGGCTCGACGCCATCGTGGCGCCCACGCAGGGTGCGCCGGCGCTGATCGACCTGGTGAACGGCGATCCCGGGGGTGGCGGGAGCAGCACGTCGCCCTGCGCGGTCGCGGGCTATCCGGCGATCACGGTGCCCATGGGCTACACGCACGGTCTCCCGCTCGGCCTCACCTTCATGGGACGCGCGTGGTCAGAGCCCGTGCTGCTGCGTCTCGCGTTCGCGTACGAGCAGGCGACGCACCACCGCGTAGCGCCGCGCTTCCTCCCCACGGCGGAGCTCCAGCGTGGCGGGCAAGGCGCCGCGCCGGCCGGCTGAACCATCCAACGTCGCCAGCGCTTGATCACGAAAGGCAGGGCACCTCACCTCATCCCACCAGCACACCAGATGACCATTCGCCGTCACCTCTCGCCTTTTTTCGCCATGGGCGTTCTCATCGCTCCCGCCGTGAGCGCGCAGCAGGATTTCTCCAAGGTCAAGATCACGGTCGTGCCGGTGGCCGCCGGCATCTCCATGCTCCAGGGCTCTGGTGGCAACATCGGCGTCATCGAGGACGACAGCTCGGTGCTCGTGATCGATGATCAGTACGGCCCTCTGACGGACAGGATCAAGGCGGCGATCACCACCGTGACGCCGAAGCCCGTGCGTTTCGTGGTGAACACGCACTGGCACGGCGACCACACAGGCGGCAACGAGAACATGGCCGCTGGCGGCGCTGTGCTCGTGGCGCACGAGAACGTGCGCCGCCGGATGAGCGCCGAGCAGTTCAACAGCACCTTCAAGCAGAAGACGCCGGCATCGCCGGTCAGCGCACTACCGGTCGTCACCTTCACCGACTCGCTGACGTTCTACGTGAACGGCGACACGGTGCGCGTGGTGCACGTGAAGAACGCGCACACGGATGGCGACGCGATCATCACGCTCAGGCGGGCCAACGTCATCCACATGGGCGACACCTTCTTCAACGGGATGTATCCCTTCATCGACGTCTCGACGGGCGGCTCGCTCGACGGGATCATCGCTGCCGCGGAGCACGGACTCGCGATCAGCAACGCGGCGACGAAGATCATCCCCGGCCATGGTGCACTCGCCACGCGCGCCGATCTCCAGCGCTATCGCGACATGCTCGTCGACTCGCGCGCCCGTGTAGCGAAGCTCGTCGCGCAGAAGATGACGATCGAGCAGATCATCGCCGCGAAGCCGCTGGCCGAGTACGACGCGACCATCGGCAAGGGATTCATCACGTCCGAGCTGTTCCTGACGTTCGTATACTCTGGGTTGACGACCGGGGAGGGCGGCAAGTGACCATACGCAAGCTGCTCGTCCTGCTGCTCCTCCTGTCGGCCGCGCCAGCCCGCGCGCAGGTCACCGCGATCCGCGCCGGCCGGCTGGTCGATCCCGAGACTGGGACGATCACGACCAACCAGATCATCCTCGTCGAGAATGGAAAGTTCACCGCGGTCGGCCCTGCGGTCGCCATTCCCGCCGGTGCCACGACGATCGACCTGTCGGCGCTCACCGTGCTGCCGGGCCTCGTGGATGCGCACAATCATCTCGCGCTCACGTACAAGGATGTGCCAGAGCGCAACAGCTACTACGTCACGTCGATCCTCGACCCCACGCCGCTGCGCGCCATCCAGGCGGTGTCCAACGGAATCCAGATGCTCGCCGCCGGCTTCACGATCGTGCGCGACATGGGGAACAATGGCAACTACGCCGATGTCGCGCTGCGGCAGGCGATCGAGCAGGGTTGGGTGCCGGGCCCGACGATCATTCCCTCAGGGCTGATCATCGGCGGGATGGGCGGGCAGTTCTCGCCGACGCCCGAGATGGCGCGCGACCATCGCATCGTCTACCCCGAATATCTGGAAGCCGATACGCCAGACGAGATCGTCAAGGCGGTGCGGCAGAACGCGCTGTTCGGCGCGCGCGTCATCAAGATCTGCGTCGATTGCAAGCCGTGGGGCTACACGACGGACGAGATCCGGCTCGTGATCCGCGAGGCGGCGAAGGCCGGGCTCAAGGTTGAGGGGCACGTGCAGACGATCGACGGTGGGAAGCGCGCCGTCGAGGCGGGGATCTGGTCGATCGCCCACGACAACGGGATGACCGACGAGCTGCACAAGCAGATGGCGGTGAAGGGAGTGTGGCGTGCCGGCACCGAGACACCGATCTCGCTCACAGGCCACACCACGCAACCGCGCTACGACCACACCGTCGCCATGCTGCGAAACGCGTGGGAGAACAAGGTGCCGCTCACCTTCTCCACCGACGCCGACTACTACGTGCCGGGCAAGACGCGCGGCGAAGTCGCCATCGAGTTCATCGAGACCTGGAAGGCGGCAAAGATCCCGCCGCCCGACATCCTGCGCGTCATGACGACGAACGGCTATCGGGTGAGTGAGACGGAGAAGGTGCGCGGTCCCATCCGGGTCGGAATGTACGCCGATCTGATCGCCGTGGCCGGCAATCCACTGGAGCAGATCGATGCGCTGCGTGACGTGCGCTT
>JAYUTY010000310.1:0-4458 GCA_043754875.1 Gemmatimonadota bacterium | reverse complement strand
ACGTCGCGGTGGTTGGCGACCGCCTGTGACGTCTCGTACAGCGTGACCCGGTCGCCATCCCACGCGGCAACGGTGGCGTGCAGCTCGATCGGATTGTGCGTCGTCGATGGCGTGACGTACGTCTGGTCGATCCTGACCGGTGCCGTCACGAACGCCGCGTTCACGTCGCCGCGTTCCGACCTCACCGTCACCCCGTCGCCCGGCAGCAGCTTCGACTCGACGTCATGCTTGTCGGCCGAATAGGTGACGCGCACCGCGCGTGCAGCCGCGTCTGCCTGCTCGAAGGTGCGTGCGACCGCGACCGCGACGTACTGCCCGACGTAGCGGACCACGTCGTCCTCGAACGGCGGACGCCGCTCGTCCAGATAGTCGGCGAAACCGTCGGCGACCGCGGAGCGGAAGAAGGGTGCGATGTCGCCGCGGTAATACACGGCGCTCACCCCCGGCATCCCGCGAGCCGCCGTCGCGTCGATTGCCGTCACCCTGCCGCTCGCGATGGTCGCGCGAACGGGAACGGCGTACAGCATCCCCGGCAACGAGATGTCGGACGTGTAGACGGCGGCGCCGCTCACCTTGAGCGGGCCGTCGATGCGCGGGAGCGTGCCGCCAAGGACGTGCGGCGCAATCGGCTCGATCGATTTCCGCGTCATGCGTGCACCATTCCCGTGGCGAGCCGAAGTGCCTGCGCCAGGCAACGACGGGCGAGCTCGATCTTGAAGCCATTCCTGCTCTGCGGCCGTGCGTCGCGCAGCGCGGTGGTCGCCGCCGCGCGAATGGTTTCCTCGCTGACAGCCGCACCCGTCAGCGCGCGTTCGGCGTCCATCATCCTCCACGGCTTGGTACCGACGCCGCCCATGGCGATCCGCACGCGATCAACGCGGCCGCCCGATGTGTCGACGACCACGGCCGCCGAGGCGAGGGCGAACTCGTACGATGCGCGATCGCGGAGCTTGAGATAGGTGGACACCGTACCGCTGCGCGTTGGCGGCAGCGTAACGTGGGTGACGAGGTCGCCGGGCTCCAGCACCGTCTCGAGTTGCGGCGTGTCGCCCGGAAGTCGATGGAAATCCTGGAAGGGGATGGCGCGGTCGCCTCGAGCATTGCGCACGTGCACCACGGCCTCCAGCGCCGCGAGCGCGACGTTCATGTCCGAGGGATTGGTGGTGATGCAGTGCGGGCTGGTGCCGAGAATCGCGAGTGCACGATTCTCCCCATCGATGGCCGAGCACCCCGAGCCTGGCTCGCGCTTGTTGCAGGGCATCGCGACGTCGCGGAAGTACATGCACCGCGTGCGCTGGAGCAGGTTGCCCCCGGTGGTCGCCATGTTCCGAAGCTGGCCCGACGCGCCCGAGAGCAGCGCCTCCGACAGCACGCGGTATTGCTGCACAACCGTGACATCATGCGCGAGATCCGAGTTTCGCACGAGCGCGCCGATGCGGAGCCCGCCCTCGCTCGTACGCTCGACCTTATCGAGCCCGAGGTGATTGATGTCCACGAGGCGAGCCGGGCGCTCGACGCCAAGCTTCATCAGGTCGAGCAGCGTGGTACCACCGGCGATGAAGCGCACGTCGGCGTGGTGCTGCGCCGTGCTCGCGTGACGACCGATCTCCAGTGCCTGGGGGATCGACGTCGCTCTCGTGTACTGGAAGCGGTCCATGCGAATCCTCCTCAGGCCCGTGCGCGAACATCCTGGATGGCCGCGACGATGTTGGGGTAGGCGCCACAGCGACAGAGATTGCCGCTCATGCATTCCTTGACGTCAGCGTCGGTGCCGCCGCATGGCTCCTTCAGCAACGCAACGGCGGACATGATCTGGCCGGACGTGCAGTATCCGCACTGGTATCCGTCATGCTCGTGGAAGGCCTGCTGCATCGGATGCAGCGCGCCCGGCGCGCCGAGCCCTTCGATGGTGGTGATGCTCTCCCCCTCGTGCATCACCGCGAGCGTGAGACACGAGTTCACTCGCCGGCCATTGACGTGCACCGTGCACGCTCCACACTGCCCGTGGTCGCACCCCTTCTTCGTGCCCGTCAGGTGCGCGCTCTCGCGGATGGTATCGAGGAGCGTAGCGCGCGGATCGATCTCCAGGCGCCGGCTGGTCCCGTTGATCCGCAGTGTGACAGAGACCGAGCCCGGGATGGACGGCTCGGCGGGGGCCATCGCGGCGAGCACGCCGGGCGCGACGAGTGGCACGGCCGCCGCCGTCCCCGCGATGCCGAGGTGGTGGAGAAAAGTTCGGCGTGAGAGGTGACTCGGATCCTCGAGGTCATCCACGAGCACGCTCCTGCTGAAGAGTGGGACCCGTTACGCGAGCAGATGCTTCGTGAACGTCTCGGCGTCGATGTTCGCGCCGCACACGACGACGCCGACGCTCTTCCCATCCAGCCGCGCACGCAGCGGATGCATCAGCGCCGCGAGCGCGGCCGCGGCCGCCGGCTCGGTGACGAGCTTGGCCGAACGGAAGAGCAGCCGCATCGCGTCGCGAATCTGGTCGTCGCTCACGAGAACAACCTCGTCCACGAAGCGGCGGTTGAGCGCGAAGGAATACGGCTCGCACCGCGGTGCGCCGAGCGAATCGGCCATCGTACGGACGGCATCGATCGACTGCGGCGAGCCTTCGATGAAGCTGCGGTACATCGTGTCCGCGCCCTCTGGCTCGACGACGTAGACCGCGGTGTCCGGGCTCATCTGCTTGACCGCGCAGGCGACGCCGCCCGTCAACCCGCCACCGCCGGCCGCGACGATCACCGCGTCGAGCGTGCCGCCGGCCGCGCTCACCTGGTCGACGAACTCCATGCCGAGCGTCGCCGTGCCGAGCGCGGTCTTCGGCCCTTCGTAGGGATGCACGAAGGTGCGACCCTCGTTGGCTTCGATCTCCCGGACGCGCGCAAACGCCTCGGTCACGTTCTCCACCAGCTCGACGTCCGCGCCGAGCTCGCGGCAGAGCTGCACGCGGAACGCGTTCGCCGTCCGTGGCATGACGACTTTCGCGGTGGTGCCGAGCAGCCGTGACGAGTAGGCGAGCGAGATCGCGTGATTGCCGGCCGACACTCCCGTCACGCCGCGCGCCAGCTGCGCCGCATCGAGGTCCAGCATCACCGTCAGCGCGCCGCGCGGCTTGAAGCTGCCGGTGCGCTGGAACAGCTCCTCCTTGAGCCAGACGCGCGTCGTCGCTCCTACGGCGGCCGCAACCGCGTCGTCGACCAGCTCGCGAATGGGGGTGGTCAACACCAGGTCGCCGAGCCGCGCGCGATTGGCGCGAATGGCGTCCAGCGTTGGAGCATCGATGTCGGTAGTCGTGTTCATCGCGTGCGTATCTTCGCCTTGAGTATCAGCCTGAGACGTCCATCGACCGGAAGCGTGATCTTCGGCGCCGATGTGGGCGTGGAACGCGGGGTTCCCCATGTTGTAAAGGCCACCCGTGGAATCTGCGGCAGGAATGACGCGACGGACAGGGCGAGCGGGACGAGTGAGGGAGGGCCCAGACGAGTAGCAGTGCTACGGAACGCCAGCTGCGAGTCGCGGCGCGCTCTTCATGAGGCTCGTTTGCCGGAGCGACACGCAGACCATCGCCATCGCGGCCCCGAAGCCCGCCAGCGCGAGGAATGCGCCTCGTGTTCCGCCCGTCCTGTCCATGAAGAAGCCGATCGCGTACGGCCCAACGAATCCGCCGATGTTGCCGAGCGAGTTGATGAGCGCAATGCCGACCGCATGAGCTGCACCGGCTCCGACGGTACCGCGCTGAGCACCCACTGCCTGTCCCGCGACATCGCGAGCGGCGCGCCTCCACCAAGGCGGACTGCCGACGAACCGTCAGCCCGGCGCAGCATCGTGGCGTAGCTCGCTCCCGCCACGTTCGAGCCGTCGCCGAACGCCAGCATCGATCCATCGCCCGAGATGAAGGGGAGAAAGTTCTTGTTGAGCCAGGAGACGTCCGCCGCCGACGTGTCCGTCGCGCGCTGCAGCCGCATGCGCTGGTAGAGGTCAGCGCGGATCAGGAGCAGCCGCCCGGCCCGGGCAATGTCCTGCACCGTCACGTTGCCGGCGCTCACCAGGCTTCGGCGGAGCACGCCGTGCATGGTGACCTCCTCGAGCTGCTCCTCCTCCCCCTCCCGTCCGGCGCCGAACGCGAGCGTCTGCCCACCTGGCACCCAGGCCAGCCCCTCGATCGCCAGATACTGCGGCGTCAGGATGGTGTGTGCGTGCCGGTGAGGTCGACCATCGCCACGAAGCCGCGATCGTCCCCTTTCTCGGGATGCTCGGTGAAGGCGACATGCCGCCCATCGGGCGCCACTCGCACATCGCTGAGATACCCGGGCGTGTCGTACAGCGGCGTACCGATCGGATACTCGAGGCGAGCCCGCCCGCCGACGTCGTGGACGACGGCGAGCTGCGCTCCATCCGGCGACCAGTCGGCATCGTGCACTGCCGTCAGCAGCTCGCGCGGAGTGCCGCCAC
>JAYUTY010000309.1:0-12892 GCA_043754875.1 Gemmatimonadota bacterium | reverse complement strand
CGACGTGCCGCCCGAGCTGCGCGGCACGTACCTCGGCCTCTGCAGCGACGCGATGATCGAGTACTTCCAGGGCCTTGGCGTCACGGCGGTCGAGCTGCTGCCGGTGCACCAGTTCGTCGTCGACCGGCATCTCGCCGAGCGTGGTCTGACGAACTACTGGGGCTACAACTCCATCGGCTTCTTCGCCCCCGACGTGCGCTATGCCACGCGCGGGCTGGGCAACCAGGTCTACGAGTTCAAGACCATGGTGAAGACGCTGCACTCCGCCGGCCTCGAGGTGATCCTCGACGTGGTCTACAACCATACCGGCGAGGGCAACCACCTTGGCCCCACGCTCTCGCTGCGCGGCATCGACAACACCACCTACTACCGCCTCGAGCCGGACAACAAGCGCTTCTACACGGACTTCACCGGCACCGGCAACTCGCTCAACATGCAGCACCCGCGCACGCTCCAGCTCGTGATGGATTCGCTGCGCTACTGGGTGACGGAGATGCACATCGACGGCTTCCGCTTCGACCTCGCGCCGACGCTCGCGCGCGAGCTGTACGACGTGGACAAGCTGTCGGCGTTCTTCGACATCATGCAGCAGGACCCGACGCTCGCGCGCGTGAAGCTGATCGCCGAGCCGTGGGACGTGGGGCCCGGCGGCTACCAGGTGGGCAACTTTCCCGTCCGCTGGACCGAGTGGAACGGCCAGTATCGCGACGCGGTGCGCAAGTTCTGGCGCGGCGAGCCGGGTCACATCGCGGAGATGGCGAGTCGCGTCGCCGGCTCGAGCGACATCTTCTCCGGCAGCGACCGCGGCGTGTACGCCAGCATCAACTTCGTCACGGCGCACGACGGCTACACGCTGCGCGACCTGGTGAGCTACGAGCAGAAGCACAACGACGCGAACGGCGAGAACAACCAGGACGGCCACAACGACAACATCAGCCGCAACTGGGGGGTGGAGGGCGACACCGACGATCCGGCGATCATCGAGCTCCGCTATCGGCTCATGCGCACCTTCCTCGCGACGCTCGTCTTCTCGCAGGGCGTCCCGATGCTGGCGCACGGTGATGAGCTCGGGCGTACGCAGCGCGGCAACAACAATGCCTACGCGCAGGACAACGAGATCACCTGGATGGACTGGAATCTCGACGCTCGACAGCAGGAGCTGCTCGCCTTCACGCGCAAGCTGATCGCCCTCAGGCAGAGTCATGCCACGCTGCGCCGGCGCCACTTCTTCCGCGGCGTGGCTGCGGCCGGTGCCAAGCAGAAGGACGTCACCTGGGTGCGCCCCGACGGCGAGGAGATCGCCGACGCCGACTGGCGCGACCCGAACGCGCAGGCGCTCGGCATGCTGATCGACGGGGCCGCGACGGACGAGATGGACGATCGCGGCCACGCCGTACGCGGCGACACGCTGCTCATGCTGATGAACTCCTCGGAGCGCGACGTCATCTTTCGCCTGCCGCAGCAGGACGGCGCCCAGATCTGGGTCGTGCTCGTGGACACGGCGGAGAACGATCTCCCCCTCGTGGAAGACGGCTGCGTGACGCTGCAGGCGCACGCGCTGATGCTGCTGCGCTACGGCGCCGACCGTCGCATCGCGACGCGCCACGATTCCCCGACGGCCCGCCTGACCCCCAAGGAGCAGCACACGCTATGACCGCTCTCGACAGCTCGTCGCGCGCCGCGATCCTCGAGGGACGGCACGGCAATCCACACTCGGTGCTCGGTCCCCGCGCCGCCACGGTGGATGGCAAGGAGGGAGTGCTGGTCCGCGTCTACCAGCCCGATGCCGCCGACTGCTTCGTGTTGCGCCACGGCGTGCGCACTGCGCTGCGCGCCGATGGCGATGGTCTGTTCTCCGCCTTCCTGCCCAGGGCGACGCTGCCACTCCGCTACACGCTGCGCTTCCTCGCCGAGGACGGGCACATGTGGGAGCGGGGCGACCCGTACCGTCATGAGCCGACGGTGGGCGAGATGGACCTCTACCTCTTCCGCGAGGGGACGCACCGCACGCTGTGGACGATGCTCGGCGCACACCTCCGCACGGTGGAGGGCGACGAGGGCACGTCGTTCGTGCTGTGGGCGCCGAACGCCGAGCGGGTGAGCGTCGTGGGCGACTGGTGCAATTGGGACGGCCGGCAGTTCCCGATGCGCCGGCTGGATGACAGCGGGCTGTGGGAGCTGTTCATCCCCGGCGTGTCCGCGAACGCACTCTACAAGTACGAGATCCGCACGCGGGGCGGCGCGCTGCGCCTCAAGACCGATCCGGTCGCCTTCAAGATGCAGCAGGCGCCTGAGACGTCGTCGATCGTCGTGGCGGAAGGGCGCTACCGCTGGCGTGACACGACATGGATGAAGGAGCGCGCCACGCGCGAGCTCGTGCGCGAGCCCGTGCTGATCTATGAAGTCCATCTCGGCTCGTGGGCCCGTGTGCCCGAGGAGGGAGGGCGCTCGCTCAGCTACCGCGAGATCGCGCCGCGGCTCGCCGCGCACGTGAAGCGGCTCGGCTTCACGCACGTGGAGCTGCTGCCCGTGATGGAGCACCCGTTCTACGGCTCGTGGGGCTACCAGGTGACCGGCTACTTCGCGCCGACGTCGCGCTACGGCGGGCCAGACGACCTGCGCTTTCTCATCGATACGCTGCACGAGGCGGGGATCGGCGTGCTGCTCGACTGGGTGCCGGCGCACTTTCCCAAGGACGACTACGCGCTGCGGCGCTTCGACGGCTCGGCGCTCTACGAGCACGAGGATCCGCGGCTGGCCGAGCATCCCGACTGGGGGACGCTGATCTTCAACTACGGCCGCAAGGAGGTGCGCAACTACCTCGTGGCCAACGCGCTCTTCTGGCTCAACGAGTACCACATCGACGGCCTGCGCGTGGACGCCGTGGCCTCGATGCTCTACCTGGACTACAGCCGCAAGGCGGGCGAGTGGATGCCCAACAAGCACGGCGGCCGCGAGAACCTCGAGGCGATCGACTTCCTCCGCGAGATGAACGCCGTCGTCGTCCAGGAGGCGCCCGGCTGCGTGACGATCGCCGAAGACTCCACCGCGTGGCCCGGCGTCACGCGCACGGTCGGCGACGGTGGGCTCGGCTTCTCGTTCAAGTGGAACATGGGGTGGATGCACGACACGCTCGCCTACTTCGGCCGCGATTCGCTGTACCGGCGCCACCATCAGGACGAGATCACCTTCGCGATGGTGTACGAGCACAGCGAGCGGTTCATCATGCCGCTCTCGCACGACGAGATGGTGCACCTCAAGGGATCGCTCTACGGCAAGATGCCGGGCGACCACTGGGGGAAGCTCGCCAACCTGCGCGCGCTGCTCGCGTATCAGTACACACGCCCTGGCAAGTCGCTGCTCTTCATGGGCTCGGAGCTCGCCTCGCCTGGCGAGTGGAACCACGATCAGTCGCTCGACTGGCACCTGCTCGAGGATCCGTCGCGTGCCGCCTTCATGGAGTACGTCGCGCGGCTCGGCGCGCTGTACCAGGAGACGCCGGCACTCTGGCGCCTGGACGACGAGCCGCGCGGCTTCGAGTGGGTGGACGTGAACGACCGCGCCAACTCGGTGCTCTCGTACCTGCGCCGTACGGACGACTCCCACGCGCTTGTCGTGCTCAACCTCACGCCGACCGCACACCCGCGCTATCGCATCGGCGTGCCCGACGCAGGCGACTACGTGCTCGCGCTGTCCACCGACGACACGCGCTGGGGAGGCAGCGGCTACGCCGCGTTCGATCGCGTTTCTGCAGAGGATGCGCCGTTCCATGGCCGCCGCCATTCTTTGGAGCTCGCGCTGCCGCCGCTCTCCGTTCTCGTCCTCGTGCCGGCGCCACCGGAGTCGGATGTTGCCGCCAGCGACGCGAGCCAGAAGCAGCGCGCAACGGCATTCGATCCCGTCGTCGAGGAAGCGATCGTCACCGTCCCCGTGCCCTACCTCGCATGACCCACCCTCACGCAATCGTGCACGATCGCCCGACGGATGATCGTCCCGCGCTCGCGCGACTCGCCGAGCGGCTCGGCATCGTGCCCGAATACATGGACCAGACGGGCGAGCAGGTGCGCCGCACGACCGACGAGACGCGCGTGCGGCTCCTCTCGGCGATGGGCTACCGCGTGGCCACGGAGGAGGAGGCGCAGGAGTCGCTGCGCGCACTGCGCCGCGCCGAGCGCCGCCAGTGGATCGAGCCGGTGCGCGTGGTGCGCCAGCGCAGCCGAGCGCTCGCGCGCGTCGCGGCGCGCATGCCCACGATGCACGTGCACGAGGTGCGCTGGACGCTCGCGCTCGAGACCGAGGACGGCGTGCACTCGGAATGGTCCGGCACGATCGTTGGCGGCCGCTCGCGTCGTGTGCCGCTCACCCTCCCGGTCGTGCCGCCGCTCGGCTATCACGACCTCACCGTCACGTTCGAGGGAGGCGGCAAGCGTCGCTCGGCGCGGCAGCGGCTGATCGTCGTGCCGGCGTCGTGCACCCCGCCCGAGGCACGGCTGCAGGGAAAGCGCGGCTATGGCATCACGACCAACCTCTACACCATCCGCAGCGCGGCGAACTGGGGCGCGGGCGACATCAGCGACGTTTCCATACTCGCGCGCTGGGTGGGTGCGCGCGGTGGCGCCTTCGTCGGCATGAACCCGCTGCACGCGCTGCGCAACGAGGGCTACGACGTCAGCCCGTACAGCCCCATCTCGCGCCTCTTCCGCAATCCCCTCTACCTGCGCGTCAGCGACATCCCCGAGCTCGAGCACGACGAGCACACGCGCATGCGGATCGCGTCGCCCGAGTTCCAGGAGGCGCTGGACGCGCTGCGCACCGCGCCGATGCTCGACTACGCCGCCGTGATGGCGCTCCGCGCCCCCGCGCTGGAGTCGCTGCATCGCACCTTCGTGGAGCACGAAGTGGGCGGCGGCACAGCCCGCGCTGCGGCGTATGGCGCCTACCTGGCGCGCGAGGATCCGCCGCTCACGATGTACGCCACGTACATGGCGATCGCCGAGCGTGAGGGGCCCGACGCTCGGCAGTGGCCCGCCGAGCTGCGCGACGCACCCTCGGCGAGTGTGGCCGAGCTGCGGCGTCATCTCGCCGACCGTGTGGACTATCATCGCTGGCTCCAGTTCGAGCTGGACCGCCAGCTAGGTACGGCGGCGAGCGAAGCCACGCGGGCCGGCCTCTCGCTCGGCATGTACCAGGATCTCGCCGTCGGATCGGCCGCATCGGGGAGCGACGTGTGGAGCCATCCCGAGCTGTTCGTGCAGGGCGCCACCGTCGGCGCGCCGCCCGACATGTACTCCGACGAGGGGCAGAACTGGGGGCTGCCGGCGATCAATCCGCACGTCCTGCGCAACACTGGCTACGACTACTGGACGCGACTGCTGCGCGCCGGATTCCGGCACACCGGTGCGCTCAGGATCGATCATGCGCTCGGGCTCTTCCGGATGTTCTGGGTGCCGCTTGGCGAGCGCGCGAAGCAGGGCGCCTACGTGCGCTCCATGAGCGAGGATCTGTTCGGCATCCTCGCGCTCGAGAGCGTGCGGCACGGTGCGCTCGTGGTGGGCGAGGACCTCGGCACCGTGCCTCCCGAGGTGCCCGGCGTGCTGCGGCGCTGGGGCGTGCTGAGCTCCAAGGTGCTCGTCTTCGAGCGCGAGTTCCACACGGGGCGCTTTCGCGAGGCGAACGACTATCCGCGGCTCGCGCTCGCCACCGTCAACACGCACGACCTGCCCCCGCTGCTCGGCTGGTTCCAGGAGCGTGACATCACGCTGCGTACCGAGGTGGGGGACCTCTCCGATCCGGAGCAGGCCGCGTCGATGCGACGTGGGCGCGCCGGCGATCGCTACGCGCTGCTCACGTCGCTCATCGCGGCGGGGCTGCTGCCCCACGATGCGCACGACCGCGTCTCACCGGACGAGCTGATCGCCGCCGTGCACGCCTTCATCCGCCGCACGCCGTCGGCGCTCGTGGGGTTGTCGCTCGACGACATCGCGCACGAGACGATGCCGGTGAACATCCCGGGCGTCTGGCAGGACCGCTACGCGAGCTGGTCGCGCCGCATGCGCGACACGCTCGAGGAAATTCTCGGCGCGGAGCGCTCCGTGACGGCGCTCGGGAGCGAGCTCGTGTCGATGGGCGCGCGAGGGTAGGTGATGGAGGCGAACGCGCCGCGCGTCGCACCGCCGCTCACGGCGACGTACCGGCTCCAGTTGAGTGGCGCCTTCACGCTGGACGATGCGCGCGAGCGTGTGCCGTACCTGCACCGGCTCGGCATCTCGCACCTCTATCTCTCGCCGATCCTCGCGGCGCGTACGGGGAGCACGCACGGCTACGACGTCGCGGACCCGGCGCAGATCAGCGCCGCACTCGGCGGCGCGAGCGCCTTCGCCGCGCTCGCCGAGACCGTGCACCAGCGCGGGATGGGAATCGTGCTGGACATCGTCCCCAACCACATGGGGGTGGGGCCGGACAACCCGTATTGGGATGACCTGCTCATGCACGGCCAGGCGTCGCGCTACGCCGGCTGGTTCGACGTGAGCTGGCGTGCGCCATCTCGTTCCTCGCGCGGGCGGGTGCTGCTCCCCGTGCTCGGCGACACGCTCGCGAACGTGCTCGCCCGCGACGAGCTGAAGCTGGAGGTGCGCGACGACGTGATTCGCGTGGTGTACCACGAGCACCACTTTCCGATCGACCCCGCGACGATGCCACCCGAGCTGGAGGTGGCGCTCCGCGATCCTGCGGCGCGCGGGGTGCTGCCCGACTGGACGACGGGGACACGCGGACGTGCGCGACTCCGCGAGCTGCTCGCGCGCCAGCACTACGAGCTCGCTTTCTGGCGCGCCGCGCAGCGCGACATCAACTATCGCCGCTTCTTCGACGTCAACGAGCTGATCTGCCTGCGCGTGGAGCGTGAGGACGTGTTCGACGCCACGCACCACATCATCCTCCAGCTCGTGGCCGATGGATTGGTGGACGGCCTCCGCGTCGATCACGTGGACGGGCTGCTCGAGCCGCGCCGCTACCTGGAGCGCCTTCGCGCGGCGGTGGATGCGCGCCGGCCAGCTGCGCGCGGCGCCGCGCGCGTCCCGATCTTCGTGGAGAAGATCCTCGGGGCGGGCGAGACGCTGCCGCCCGAATGGCCGGTGGACGGAACGACTGGCTACGAGTTCCTCACCGCCCTCGAGGACGTCTTCATCGATCCCGCCGGCTACGCGACGCTCGAGCGCGCGTACGAGCGCCGGCGCGACAGCGACTTCCACGGCGTCGCGCGCGATGGAAAGCGGCGTGTGCTGCGCAGCGCGCTCAACGCCGACGTGCGACGCATCGCGCCGATGCTCGCCTCGCTCGCGCGCGACGCCGGCCTGGGCGACTACTCGATCGCCGCGCACGCCGGAGCGATCGTCGAGCTGATCGTCGAGCTGCCGGTCTACCGCACGTACATCGACGCCGGGCGTCCGGAGCCCAGCCCCTCCGACCGCGCAGTGCTCGCCGGTGCGTTCGAGCGAGCGAGCGCCACGGGTCGCGCCGACGCCAGCGCGCTCGCGGCACTGGAGCAGGTGATGCTCGGCGCGTGGCACGACGCGCCGCGCGCGGTGGCCGCGTCGCGCCTGGCCTTCGTGCTCCGGTGGCAGCAGCTCACCGGTCCGGCCGCGGCCAAGGGGGTGGAGGACACGGCGCTCTACGCGTGGGCACCGCTCGCCTCGCGCAACGAGGTCGGCGGCGACCCGGGGGTGCCGGTGATCGGCGCGGTCGCGCGCCTGCACGAGCGGCTGACCGAGCGTGCGGCGCGCTTCCCGCGCTCGCTCAACGCGACGAACACGCACGACACGAAGCGCAGCGCCGACGTCCGCAGCCGCCTCGACGCGCTGAGCGAGCATGCGGCCGAATGGGAGCGGCTGCTCGCGTCGTGGCGCCGCCGGCATCGCGCGTTCCAGCGCAGGGTGAGCGGGCAGCTCGCCCCCTCGCGGATGACCGACAACTTCATCTATCAGTCGCTCGTCGGCATCTGGCCGCGCGACCGCGGAGCAGACGCCGACGTCGATACCGTGCCGCTCGACGAAGTGCGCGAGCGGATGACCGCCTACATCCAGAAGGCGGTGCGCGAGGCGAAGACGAGCACGAGCTGGACGGACCCGGACGTCGACTACGAGCGCGCGATCGCGGAGTTCATCGCGCGGCTGCTCGACCCGGCGCAGAGCAGAGAATTCCTGCGGGAAGTGGACGGACTCGTGCAGCGGATCGCCGTCGAGGAGGAGCACAACCAGCTGGCTCGGCTCGTCGTGCACCTCACCGCGCCCGGTGTGCCGGACCTCTATCAGGGCGACGAGCTCTGGTTCGCCGCGCTCGTGGATCCCGACAACCGGCGCCCCGTGGACTGGGAGGCGCGCGCTGCAGCGCTCGAGCGCAGGGACGATCCGAACGGTTGGAGCAAGATCACGATGATACGCAAGCTTCTGCGATGGAGACGGGATGCTGTACCGATGATGACAGAAGCAAGGTACGAATCGATCGCTGCGTCCGGAGAGCTCGCCGAGCAGCTGTTCGCCTATCGGGTGGGCGAGGGAAGCGACGCCGCGGTGGTCGTCGTGCCGAGGCTCACGCGACGCCTCGGCTCCATCGCTGCCGACGGTGCGATTGGCGCCGTGTGGGGTAGCACTTCCCTGCCGCTCGGCACGATGGTGCGCTGGCGTTGCGTGTTGACTGGGCGGGACGTCGATGTCGCAGGCGGAGCCGTGATGGTCGCCGACCTGCTCGCCACCCTGCCGGTCGCGGTGCTGACACCCGCCTGATCGGTGACTAATTTTCTCGCGGAGCGAGCTCTGCGTCACGCAGCCTTCGCCATCTTTCCGGGTACGACGCCTTCCCGCCGTACTCCCTGCCGACGTTGCTCGAGGTTTTCATGACTGACGATTCGACGCGATCGACCATCGCGTATTTCTCGATGGAGATCTGCCTCGAACAGGCGATCCCCACCTATAGTGGTGGCCTGGGAGTGCTCTCTGGCGACACCCTGCGCTCGTGCGCCGACCTCGGCGTTCCCGTCTCGGCCGTCACGCTGCTCCACCGGAAGGGTTATTTCGAGCAGCACCTCGACGCCGTCGGTCAGCAGACGGAGATGCCGGTCAGCTGGCAGCCCGAGCAGGTGCTCGAGGCGGTGGACGCCCGGGCGACCGTGACGATCGAGGAGCGCACGGTGCACGTGTGCGCCTGGAAGTACACGATCACCGGCGTGCGCGGTCACGAGGTGCCGGTGTACCTGCTGGACACCAGGCTGCCCGAGAATGGCGAGTGGGACCAGACGCTCACTGACACCCTGTACGGCGGCGACGAGCACTACCGCCTCTGCCAGGAGATCGTCCTGGGCATGGGCGGCGTCGCGCTGCTCCAGGCGCTCGGCCATGACGCCGGCACGACGTTTCACCTGAACGAGGGACACTCGGCGCTGCTGACGCTGCAGCTGCTCGAGCGGCAGCTCGACGGTCGCCAGCCGTTCGAGCTGAACGACGGCGACATGGACGCCGTGCGCCAGCGGTGCATCTTCACGACGCACACGCCGGTGCCGGCCGGCCACGACAAGTTCCCGCTCGACATGGTGCGCTCGGTGCTCGGGGCCGAGCGCGTCGCGCTGCTCGAGAGCGCCGGCGGCGTGTCGGACGGCATGCTCAACATGACGCACCTCGCGCTGCATCTCACCCGCTTCGTCAACGCGGTCGCGATGCGGCATCGTGAAGTGTCGCGCGGGATGTTCCCGGAGTATGCGATCAGCTCGATCACCAACGGGGTGCACGCCACCACGTGGACCGGGCCCGCATTCGCCGCGCTGTTCGACCGGCTGATCCCCGAGTGGCGCCGCGACAATCTCTACCTGCGCTACGCCGTGAGCATTCCGCTGCAGGACGTGCGCGACGCGCACGCGGCGAGCAAGCGCGCGTTGCTCGACGAGATCGCACGACGCACCGGAGTCACGCTCGATCCGAACGTCCTGACGATCGGCTTCGCGCGCCGCGCGACGCCGTACAAGCGGGCGGACCTGATCTTCTCCGACCTCGACCGCCTCATGACGATGGCGAAGAACGTCGGGAAGCTCCAGATCGTCTTCGGTGGCAAGGCGCATCCGCACGACGGCGGCGGCAAGGAGCTGATCCGTCGCATCTTCGCGGCGCGCGAGCGGCTCGGCGACCTCGTGAAGATCGTCTACATCGAGAATTACGAGATGTCGCTGGCGAGCCTGATGACCGCCGGCGTGGATCTCTGGCTGAACAACCCCATGAAGCCGCTCGAGGCGTCAGGCACGAGCGGGATGAAGGCAGCGCTCAATGGCGTGCCGTCGTTCAGCGTGCTCGATGGCTGGTGGGTCGAGGGTCACGTGGAGGGAGTCACCGGCTGGTCGATCGGCAGTCCGGACGCCGACGGCGACCCGGCGCGCGACGCGCTGGATCTGTACGGGAAGCTCGGCCGGGTGATCATGCCTCTGTACTACGGTCTTCCCTTCGCCTACGCGGAAGTGATGCGCTCGTCGATCGCGCTCAACGCGAGCTTCTTCAACACGCAGCGCATGGTGCGGCAGTACGTCCACAACGCGTACTTCCCGGACACGCTGCCGGTGGACGTGAGGGTCGAGGCGACCGCGCTCCTCTGAGCCCGCGCGCGGATGTGTCGCCGTTCGACTCGCTGACGGCGCGCGGACTGATCGCCCAGCTCCTCGTCGCGTCGCTGCTGGTGGAGCTCGCCCTGTTCGCCCTCGCGGGCGGCGGCATCGTCACGCTGGACGAGCGGGTCAGCGGGCTGCTTCTGCAGGGGGTGATGGCGCTCGTGGTGTTCTCGCGGCTGCCCGGCGCCGGGCTGACGCTGCGCTCCTTGTTCGGCGAGCGGATGACTCGCTCGGCGGTGCCGCTGCTCGTCGTCGTCGTACCGCTGTTCCTGATCAGCTTCGGTGCGTTCTACCTCGTCTTCGTGCCGCTTTCGTACGACGCCCCGCAATGGGTGGCGCGGCACATCGTCGAGCCGACGTTCTATGACGCGCGCACGCCGCTGCAGCTCGTGGCGCTCCTGCTCGTGGCCGTCGTCGGGGCGCCGTTGGCGGAAGAGATCTTCTTTCGGGGCGTGCTGCTGCAGCGCTGGTCGCGCCGCTGGGGCACGCGCACCGGGGTGATCGCCAGCTCGGCGCTGTTCGCCGTCATGCACGGCGAATGGATCGGCCACTTCGTCGTCGGCGTCGCGCTCTGTGCGCTCTTTCTCCGCACGCGCAGCCTCTGGGTGCCGATCGCTGCGCACGCGCTGAACAACCTTCTCGCCGTGCTCCCCACGGTGTGGAGCGCGATCCGGCACGAGCCGCCGGAGCCTCCCACGACGCTGGCCGAGCTCCGCGGCGGGATGGGGCTCGCACAGCTCGCGCTGCTCGGCGGGCTCGTGCTGCTCTGGCTCTACCTGGACATCTACTGGCCGGACCACGGGTTCCGTGCCGCACTCGACGGACCCACGCCGTACGACGCGATGCAGGAGCGCCGCCCCAAGGACGCGCCCCGCGCGGAGTGACGCTGCCGTGCGTGGCGCTCCGCGCGACCGCTGCGCACAGGACGCATGCGGCTGCGACCGGTCAGCCTGGGTGACGTGCGAGAAAACCGATGACGTGCGATGCCACTTCGTTCGGGGCTTCCTCCTGCACGAAGTGGCCGGCATCAGGCAGCTCGACGACCGTCGCGTCGGGCAATCCCTCGCGCCACCGTGACAGATAGGGCGCTCCGAAGGCAGGATCCCGGCTGCCCCACAGCAGGAGTGCGGGCTTGCCTCGCAGACGCTCGCGTCGGCTCCACAGTGCGTCGTACCAGGCCGAGGAGCCGAGCAGCTCACGCGCCAGCACCCAGAGCGGCAGGCGTGACGGCGGTGTCGGAAAGGGGGCGAGGTACTGCTGGTGAACCCTGGCCGAGAGGCGGCGGCGGTCGGCGTAGCTGGCCGGGATGAGCCATCGCGGCGAGGCGTTCAGGCGCATGTACAGAAAGCGGCCGAGCAGGCTCGCGGCGAGCCTGCTGCCACGCGCGATGCGGGTGTCGCCGTCGAGTGGCCAGAGCCAGCTGTTGAGCACGATCAGCCGCGCAACGCGTTCGGGATGCTCGATCGCGTAGGACAGGCCGATTGGCCCGCCGAAGTCGTGCACCACCAGCGTGACGTCGGTGAGCGCGAGTCTGTCGATGAGCGCCTCGAGGCGGCGCGCGTGGTCCTCGGGGCGGTACGCTGCGCTCGAGGAACCGCGTCCCGCCTTGTCCGAGAGTCCGAAGCCGAGGTGGTCCACGGCGATCACCCGGTGGCCTGCGGCCGCGAGGCGCGTGATCAGATCGCGGTAGACGAAGGACCAGGTCGGCGTGCCGTGGACGAGCACGACGGGCGGGCCGACTCCCTCGTCCACATAGTGCAGGCGGCCCTCTTCGGTGTCGAAGAAGTGCGGGCGAAAGGGATAGGCGGAGCTGTCCAGCCAAGCGGGAGCAGACACGCGAGCTCTCCAGGTCAGGGATCGTCGTGGACCCAACGGCTGCTTGCTCGTCTCAGGCCGGGTCGATGATCGGCTCGCCGCGCTCGACCTCAGCCTCGTCGTCGCCCGGCTTCCGGATCGCGCGGAGCACCGTGCTCCCGGCGGCCAGCGCGCCGAGCGCGATGTAGATGTAGAAGGTGTAGAAGCGCCACCAGACGAGCGCCGCGCCGAACAGCGATGGTGATATGGTGTGCCCGAGCGCCGCGCGGAACGCCATCTCCACGGCGCCACCGCCACCTGGCACGGGCACGACTGCCGCGCCGTACAGCAGCCCCAGCGGCCAGAGCGCGAGCGGCGCCAGCGGCGCGGCAACGCTGGTGAGCACCAGGGCGGGGAGCACGGTAAGCCGGATCCCCACGTGCACGACCGACGCGA
>JAYUTY010000308.1:0-4498 GCA_043754875.1 Gemmatimonadota bacterium | reverse complement strand
TCGAGGATGGCCCGTTCACCGCGCGGCCGTTCAACGGCAACACCAAGGACCAGGATCGGAAGACCCAGGGTACGCTCAATCTCGACCTGTTCCCACGCGACAACCTGCGCTTCGGCGTCCGCTCCTTCTACTCGGACTCGCACAACGAAGGCATCTCGGGGAACAACAACATCTATTCGCCGAACGCGCTCTCGCTGTATGCCAAGCCAGAGCGCGCCTACTGCCTGGACGCTGCCGGCGCGCGGCGTACGCTCGACAACTTCGCGGGCCCGGGCCGCTGCAAGGGTCCCGGCAACGCGTTTGGCAACACGTCCTTCGCGACCGTGGCCGAGGCGCTCCAGTCATCGATCTACCAGGACGAGACGCACTACAACGCCGCCGTCAGCACGCACTACGCGCCGTTTGCCGACATCCTCTTCGACGCGATCGTGGGCGTGGACAACACCACCGCGCGCAGCATCAGCTTCCTGCCGTTCGGCAACGCGATCGACAACTTCACCCAGAACGCGCCGGACGGCTCGCGCAACCTCGACGTGACGACGTTCCAGAACCTCACGTTCGATCTCAAGGGCAACTGGAATCGCGCCTTCGGAACGCGGGCAACGTCGGGACTCGTCATCGGCGCGCAGGGCTTCATCACCGATTCCAAGTCCCAGGGCGGCTCGAACATCAACTTCCCGGGACCCGGCCTCGAAGTCGTCGGCGCCGGAAACCAGCCGACGGTTTTCGAGAGTGTCGTGAAGGTGGTCAACGCCGGCTACTTCGCACAGGAGCAGGTGGGGTTGGACAACTGGATCTTCCTCACGGGCGGAGCCCGCTACGACTTCAACAGCACGTTCGGCCAGTCGGCCGGCGGAGTGGTCTACCCCAAGGCGTCGATCTCGGTGGTGCCGAGCGACCGGCCGGGCTGGTCGTCCGCGCTCCTCTCGACGCTGCGCCTGCGCGCCGCTATCGGCTCATCGGGACGGCAGCCTGGCGCGTTCGACAAGTTCACCACGTACCGCCCCCTCCCCTCGCAGCTCGGCGGCGGCCTCTTTCCTGCCAACCTCGGCAATCAGGATCTCAAGCCAGAGGTGTCCACGGAACGTGAGGTCGGTGTCGAGGCTGGACTGTTCCACGACAAGGTCAGCACGTCGGTGAGCTACTGGAATCGCACGGTCAAGGACGCGTTGATCAACAAGCAGTTCCCGATCTCCGGCGGATTCACCGCGACACAGCTCGCCAACGTCGGCCGAGTCGACGCCCACGGCGTCGAGCTCAACGTGCAGAGCTACCTGATCAATCGGAAGAACACCGCGCTCGACGTGTTCGCCAATGGCTCGTACATCTTCCAGAATGTGACCAGCCTGGGCGGCGCGCCACCGCTCAAGGCCGGTGGCAGCTACATCCGCTACCGCAACTTCATCAAGGAAGGCTACGCGCCCGGGGCGACGTTCGGCGCCAAGCTGGTCGGCGCGTGCTCGCAGTACTCGGCGACGCAGGCGGCGGCGCTGCGCGCGAACAAGGCCTACGCGATGTGCTCGAACGCGGGCGAGCTTCCGTACGATCTCAACAAGGATGGCAAGCTGGATACCGAGGCTGACATCCTCGCCTACTTCCAGACGCATACGTCCACCGACCCCGCGGCGCTCAACCCGTTGCGCGTCGACGAAAACCTCAACGGCGACTTCCTCGATCACTACACGGGCAAGCCGACGCCGGACTGGCAGGGCGGCTTCGGCGGCAAGCTCCGAGTCGGCTCGTTTCAGATCGGCACACTGTTCGAGTACAAGGCCGGCAACTACCAGATCCAGGACCTGACGGAAGCATTCCGGCAGTCGAGTCCAAGCATCGGGCGCAATACACTGGCAGCCGCCCAAGTGGAGTCCGCACTTCTGAATCCGGCGAGCACCCCCGAGCAGCGGACGGATGCAGCCAAGCGGTGGCTCAGCCTCGTGGCATTGTCACCCTACGATGGCATTTCGAATCAGATGAGTCCGGGCGACTTCGTGCGCTGGCGCGAGCTCAGTCTCACGTACAACACGTCTGCCGCCATCGCGCAGCGCGTGGGCGCCCGGGACATGTCCATCACCATTGCCGCGCGCAATCTCAAGCTCTGGACCAAGTACTCGGGTGTCGATCCCGAGGTGAATCAGCAGGGCGTCACCAACTCCGTGGGGCTGAGCAACCAGGCAGCGCTCGACGCGAACTTCGTCGACGGTGTGGACGCATACGTATTGCCGCTGCAACGTCGCCTGTCGTTCAATATCAAGCTCGGCTTCTAGCTCGCCTCCCGAAACTCACCTCGGCTTCCGAGCCAGACAGGAGATCACCTCATGAAGATTCATCCCGCATTGCCGCGCCGCACCGCCGGCCTGATGCTGCTCTCGTTCGCCGCCGGATGCGGCATTCTCGACGTCTCCAACCCCAACAACGTCAACTCCACCGCGCTCGACAACCCGAGCGCGGCGGCGGCGGAGGTCAGCGGCGAAGTCGCCGCGCTCGCGCGCGCGCTCGAGCAGGTGGTCGGAGACATCGAGATCGCCAGCGACAACATCCAGTGGACCGGATCGCTGGACGGCGTGAACGACTTGAACAAGGGGAACCTCCGCAATCCGTACAACGAGTTCACGGAGAACTCGATGTTCGGGATGACCCCCGCCCGGTTCATGGCCAACCAGACGGTCGAGAAGCTGGCGGCGTTCCAGGCAGCCGGGACGCTCAAGGACCCCAAGCAACTTGCGCTGGCGAACCTCTACAACGCGATCACGTATCTCTACATCGCGAACAACTGGGACGATTTCGTCATCGGCACCACGTCCACGACGCCGGGGACGAACATCGGCCCGGCCCAGATGGTCACGCTCTACGATTCCGCGACGATCGCGCTCGGGCGGGCGCTGCCGATCGCGGTCACGGTGGGCGACAAGACGCTACAAGGGCAGATCTACGCCTGGCAGGCGCGTGCCGCATACGACCGCGAGGTCTGGAAGAAGCTCAATCCGTCCGGCACCGTGGACCCCACGAAGGCGCTCGTGAGCAGCGCGACTGCCGCGACTGCGGCCCAGAACGCGCTCACCGCACTGGGGAGCGGCGACTACAAGATGCAGATCCAGCTTCCCTCCACGGCACTCGCGTTCGGCAACTGCTCTTTCGCCGGCTGCGCGAACTCCCGTCGCGAGATCAGCTTCGCGCCCGCGGCCGCCACGTACAACTACACGACCAAGGCGCTCACCGTCGCGCTCAAGGATCCGATCGACAACGTACCGGATCCGGTCGTCGCGATGTGGGCCACCGAATTCGTGAACGGGGTCAGCCTGTCGCCCATCAACATCACCGGTTCGCGCGACATGCTGCTCATCCTCGCCGAGAATGCGCTGGCGACCGGTGACGTCCCGGGCTTCACGACCAACATCAACCGGCTGCGGGCGTTGAACGCGCTCACCCCCTTCTCCGGACAGGTGGACGCCCGCCAGCTGCTCATCTACGAACGTCGGGTCAACCTGTACCTGCAGGGACGACGGCTCTCGGACATGTACCGCTTTGGACTCAAGTCTCCCTACTGGACCTCGGACTCGCATGCAAGCCTCTGCCCCGGCTCGTTCTTCCCGATCACGATCACCGAGCGTCAGACGAATCTCAACGTGACCCTCCTTCCCGCCTGCGGGCAGTAGCGGCCGACGTCGCTCGTGCTGGGGAGACGTACGGCCGCAATCGACTGTGCAGCGAAGTTTGGGATCTCGAGGGAGATGCGCCGCCTCTGGCGCATCTCCCTCGTGCTGTTGAGCACTGCTGCGCTGGAAAGCGCCATGGCCCAGTCGACGATCGCCCTGGTGCCACCACTCACCGCCTTCGACAGTGGCAAGGCGCGCGCGCTGCTCCGCGACCGCCTGCCCTGCCTGGGTTGTCACACGATCGGCGGAACGGGCGGCGCCATCGGGCCGGATCTCACCCAGCTCAGGGCTCGGCGCTCGCCGGAGTACATCGCGGCGATGATCGAGAATCCGCAGGCGGTCGTGCCGGGCACCGCGATGCCACGCGTGCCCATGCCCACGAGCATGCGAACGCTGGTGACCCGCTATCTCGGCGGACGCGTCGGCGCTGCGACAACGGAAGCGAGTGCTGCGCCATCGGCGCCGCCGATCTCGCCGAGCTCGGAGAGTGGCGCGGCGATCTACGCCAGGTATTGCGTGGCCTGCCATGGCGAGCGTGGACGGGGTGATGGTCCCAACGTGCGCCATCTGCCCGTGCAACCCGCCAGGCATGCGGACGCCGTGCTGATGTCAGCCAGATCGGACGACCGGCTGTTCGATGCCATCGCCGGCGGCGGGTATCCGCTGGGCCGCAGCGTGACGATGCCGCCGTTCGGTGCGACGCTCAGCCGAGCGCAGATCTGGCTTCTGGTGGGCCACCTGCGCACGCTCTGCCGCTGCGCCGGACCGGCCTGGGCGCGCTCCGCGGCGGCGCGCCAGGAACACGGAGCGGGAGCCCCTTGAGCAAGAAGCACTCGCGCGGCTCG
>JAYUTY010000307.1:0-12934 GCA_043754875.1 Gemmatimonadota bacterium | reverse complement strand
CTCCTCGCCTCCGCTCGTGAGCTCCACCCAGTACCGGTCGAGCTCCGCCTGCGTCTCGCAGGTGAGCATGTACGAGTGCGCGTCGGTGAAGCCGTTCTCCCTTCTTCCGTCGAGCGCGAGAAAGCGCTGCCCATCGAGGACGAACTCGACCCCGATGGCCGGGCTTCCGGGCGCGCCACGCATGACGCTGCCGATGCTGGAGTTGGGAACGAGGGAAACGCAGAAGTTCGCGGCCTCCTCGGCTTCGCTGTGGAACCAGAGACAGGGCTTGATGTCGAGCATGGTGTGATCCTCGTTGATGTCGAAGTTGTGATGCGGTTGCAATGCGCTCGCCGAGGGCGAGCAGGCATGGGTCTTCGATGGTGAGTCGGAGCCGATCGCCGGCTCTCGACATCGGGTGTTGCGATTGATCCCGCTGGATCGCGAGCGCCCGCTAGATCCCCCCGAACACCCGCTGCACCAGCGTCGGCTGCTGCCCAGCGATCCCGGCCCGCGCCATCGCAGCCGCCTCGTCGAATGCCTCGAGCGTCCGTCGCGCCGTGTCGTCCCACGAGAAACGCGCCGCCTGGCGCAGACTCGCCTCCCGCATCCGCGCTCGAACGTCGCCGCTCGCGAGCAGATCGTTGACGAGCCCCGCGAACCGCACGTCGTCATCCGCCGACGCCCATGCTGCGGCGTCGCCGCCCACTTCAGGCACGGACGACGCCCGCACCCCGACCACGGGCGTCCCGAGCTGCATCGCCTCGAGCACCGGCAGCCCGAATCCTTCGTATGTGCTCGGGAACAGCAGCGCCTCGGCTGAGCGATAGAGCGTCACCAGCTCGGCGTCTGAGACGAAGCCGATCGTGCGCATCCACCGCTCGCTGTCGGCGAGCACGCGCGCGCTCGGACGCGGTCCGGCGAGAACCAGTGTGACATTCGGATGCTCGGCCACGATTCGCGGCATGGCCCGCGTGAGCAATGGCAGATTCTTTCGCCGGTCTGCCGCCCCGACCGCGAGCAGGAAGGGGCGCGCGACGCCGAGACGCGCGAGCGTCGCATCGTCGCTCTCGATGGGAGGGATCGCGAGATCGTCCGCCGCGAGCAGGACGACGCGCATCCGGTCGGCCGGGAAGCCGAGTGTGCGCTCGACCTCGGCCGCCGTGAAGGCGGAATCGGCGATCACCATCGTGGCTTGCCGCGCTGTGCCGCCGAAGCGCAGCCGCCAGCGCAGATTCTTTCGCCAGGCGCGGCGGCGCGGATCAGGCAGCGTGACCGGCGCGACGTCGTGAATCGTGACGACGAGCGCCCCGGTGCGCGGCGCGCGCGTGATGACGTTCCACGGATACCACGCGACATCGGCGTCGAACGCGCGCATCTCGTGGATCGGGCGCACTTCCGCGCGGCCGCACAGCACCGCGTCGCGCACGACCAACTCCTTTATCGCCCGAATATCGCGCGGCTTCACGAACAGGACCAGGCGCAGCCCCGCGCGCTGGGCGACCAGCCGTGGCAGCAGCGCACGCACGTAGCGTCCGATGCCACGCTTCTCCTTGAACAGGCGCGTTGCTTCGACGGCGAGGGTGAGCTCAGTGCTGGGGTCGCTGGCCGGACGCGTCATCTGGGAAACGAGGTGTTGGCCGACATGCGAGCGACGGACGTCCCTCTGGATCGGAGCCTGCCGGCCTCTTCCTATATACTCGATGCGAAGCGCATGCGCCGACTGCTGTGCCGTCCTTCCCATGGAATCCAATGCCACTGCCACGTCTCGCCGCGGTCCCGCTCATTCTGGCGCTGGCGTCGTGCACGCACACCGACTGCGAAGCAGCGACTGCGGTCCGCCGACGGAGCCGCGCGGACGATCGGCAATTGGCTGGGACCGGGTGGGCCCTCTCGGCTTTCGTGTGATGGTCATGGCCACTGCGACGCACGCGCCGCTCCCCTACGCAATGCTCGACGTCACTCCCCTGAACGCCAATGGAGAACAGACTGGCGCGATGCGATCGTCCATAACGCGTTCAGGAGGACAGGTCTCCTTCGATACACTGCTGCCTGGACGTTACCTCGTCCGCGTCCGGCGCGTGGCGATCTCGTTGCGATCGATACGATCTCCTTCGAAGGCGGTGGCGTGGCTGTCCTGGCCGCCATGACATCTCAGCCCAGTGAATTCGATGAGTGCGGCCTCACAGGCAACTACGTGCGCGTCCCCTGGTGGCGACGCTAGCGAGCCGCACGGCGAGGACACCGCCAGCCCTCCCCCGCCATGCCTCCGCCGCCTTACCTTCCGCGGATGACCGACGGTCACACCGCGGCACCCGACAAGATCACCACCGACCAGCCCGACGACGCCGTGGAGCACACGCTCACCGGCGACATCCGCCGGCACGAGAGCTTCCACTCCGACTTCCTCGAGCACGACCGCAACGTCCTCGTCTACCTCCCTCCGGATTACGACGAGAAGTCGGCAGCGCGCTACCCGGTGCTGTACCTGCACGACGGCCAGAACGTCTTCGATCGAGCGACCTCGATCGGCGAGGAATGGCAGGTGGACGAGACGGCCGAGGCGCTGATCCGCGCCGGACGGATCGAGCCTGTCATCGTGGTGGGCATCTACAACACGGGGCGCCACCGGATCGACGAGTATACCCCGACGCTGCGCGAGGACATCGGCGGCGGCGGCCATGCGGACGACTACGGCCGGATGCTCGTCATGGAGCTCAAGCCCTTCATCGACCGCACCTACAAGACGCTCCCCGGCTCCGAGAACACCGCCATGGGCGGCTCCTCGCTCGGCGGGCTCCTCACGATGCACCTCGGGCTCCGCTACCCGACCGTCTTCGGCAAGCTCGCCGTGATCTCGCCCTCGGTATGGTGGGACGAGCGTGTGATCCTGCGCGAGGTCCAGGCGCTCCCGAAAAAGCTGCCGGAACGAATCTGGCTTGACGCGGGCACGGCCGAAGGGCCGGAGGTCATTCCCGACGCGCGTGCCCTGCGCGATGCGCTCGTGGCCAAGGGATGGGTGCTGGACGTGGACCTGAAGTACCTGGAAGCCGAGGGCGCGCGGCACGACGAACGAAGCTGGAGCGCCCGCGTGAGCACCGTCCTCGAATTTCTCTTTCCGCCCCGTTAGCGTTCCGCCGCGCTGACGTTCCCCCGCCAGCGCGGCAACACCGCCCATTCACCCGCACTCGACGCCACGTGCATCGCGAGCACCACCACTGGTTCAGCCCGTCGCTCGGCCGAGACATGAGCCTGCTGCAGTTCGGCCATGCTGGCGCGCGCGTCATCGTCTATCCCACGTCGATGGGACAGTTCTACGAGTGGGAGGATCGCGGCATGATCGACGCGCTCGCGCCGTCCATCGAGGCGGGCCACTTTCAGCTCTGGTGCCTGGACAGCGTGGACAGCGAGAGCTGGTACGCCAAGTGGAAGAACCCCGCCGACCGCGCGCAGCGGCAGGCGCACTACGACGCCTACGTGCACGACGAGGTGCTCCCGCTCACCGTGCACCGCAACGGCAATCCGTTCCTGATCACGACCGGAGCGAGCTTTGGCGCGTTTCACGCGATGTCGTTCGCGATGCGCCACCCGCACCAGGTACGGCGCGTCATCGGGCTGAGCGGGCTCTACGACATTCGTCGGCAGACTGACGGCTACTCGGACGAGACGCTCTACTTCCACAACCCGGGTGACTTCGTCGCCAACGAGCACGACGAGTCGCGCCTCGCGGCAATGCGGCAGATGGACATCATCATCGCCATCGGCCGCGACGACCCGATGCGCTACACCAATGAACAGTTCTCCCGCATGCTCGACGCCAAGGGGATCTGGCACGCGCTCAGGATCTGGGACGGCTGGTCACACGACTGGCCCTTCTGGGAGCAGATGATCGTGAAGTACATCGGCGGACACGACTAGCACCTCTGACCATCACGCTGGCCGGCGATCGGCCGCACTGACTTCAGCACGAGAGCGCCATGACGACGAGCACGGGCATGAGCACCGGCAGCACGGGCATCAAGATCGGCCTGATCGTGGGACGCGAGTGGTCCTTCCCTCCCGCCTTCATCGAGGAGGTCGCACGGCGCAACGAGGGAGTGACCGCGGAGTTCGTGCAGCTCGGCGGAACCGCCATGGACGAGCCCTGTCCGTATGCCGTGATCATCGACCGGATCTCGCACGAGGTGCCGTACTACCGCACGTATCTCAAGCACGCCGCGCTGCAGGGGACGACGATCGTCAACAACCCCTTCATGTGGTCGTCCGACGACAAGCTGTTCGACGCGTCGCTCGCCACGCGCCTTGGCGTCGCATCGCCGAAGACGATCGCCCTGCCCAACAAGGACTACATCCCCGGCATCAAGCTGGACGAGAGCCTGCGCAACCTGACCTATCCGCTGGACTGGCAGGCGATCGTGAACTACATCGGCATGCCGTGCATCCTCAAGGATGCACACGGCGGCGGCTGGCGCGACGTCTACGTCTGCCGCTCCATGGAAGATCTGATTCGCAACTACGATGACTCGGGTCAGCTCCAGATGATCGTGCAGGAGTTCATCGAGTGGGACCAGTTCATCCGCTGCCTCGCCATCGGTCAGCGCGACGTGCTCCCGATGCGCTACGATCCGGCCGAGCGGAAGTACCACGTGGAGCACGAGCATCTGAGTCCCGAGCTCGGTGACCGGATCGTCAAGGATTCGCTCACGCTCATGCGCGCGCTCGGCTACGACATGTGCTCGCTGGAGTTCGCCGTGCGCGACGGGATCCCGTATGCGATCGATTTCATGAACCCCGCGCCCGACATGGACGTCAACTCGCTCACGCCGCACTACTTCGAGTGGGCCGTGCAGAAGATGGCCGACATGGCGATCCGCCTGGCGAAGGAGCCGCGCGTGCCGGTCGATGCATCGCGAGGGGCCTTTCTCGTCGGCCGCCGCGAAGGGGCGAAGTAGCAGGTGGGCCGCGAAGCGATCGACGCGTACCACGCGCTCCTCACCGACGACGTCGCGCAGGACTCGCACGCGCAGCTCGACACCCAGCTCCGCACGCGCGGCCTCTACTTCGGCGATCGCCCGCTCTGCAGCGTGCTCCGCCCGCGCTTCTTCTCGCCAACGCAGTACGCCTTTCTCCAGCGCCGCGCCGCCATCGCGCTGCGCGCCTTCCGCAAGGCGCACCTCGCCGCGCTGGCGAGCGACACGGTGCTCGATCAGCTCCGTCTGCTCGACTGGGAGCGCGCGCTCATCCGCATCGGCCCCGGCTTCCGCGATGCGAGCCCCGTCTCGCGGCTCGATGCCTTCTTCGTGGACGGCCACGGTGGGCTGCGCTTCACGGAGTACAACGCCGAGGTACCGGCCGGCGGTGCCTACAACGACGCGCTCACGGAGCTGTTCTTCGCGCTTCCAATCATGCGCCGCTTCCTGCGCGCGTGGGACGTCCGCGCGCTCCCCGCGCGCCATCATGTGCTGCACGCGCTGCTGGATGCGTACGAGCAGTGGAGCGGCAAGCGAGACCGGCCGCGGATCACGATCGTGGACTGGGACGAGGTGCCGACGCGCAGCGAGTTCCTCCTCTTCCAGGAGTACTTCATCCGTCAGGGCTATGAGTGCGACATCGCCGATCCGGCGGAGCTCACCTACTCGTCGGGCGGCTCGCTCATGTCGCCGCATGGCCGCGTGGACGTGCTGTACAAGCGCGTGCTGCTGAGCGAGCTGGTGGAGCGCGGCCGGCTGGATCATCCGATCTTCCGCGCCCTGCGCGACGGCGCCGTCTGCATGGTCAATCCGCCCAGCTGCAAGATCCTGCACAAGAAGGCGAGCCTCGCCGTTCTCAGCGACGAGCGGAACGCCGAGCTGTTCGACGACGAGGAGTGTGAGGAGATCGCGAGCAGCATTCCGTGGACACGCGTCATGGAAGAGCGGCACACGCTGCACGAAGGGAAGAAGATCGATCTGCTGCGCTTCGTGCAGGACAACCGCGCGCGCCTCGTGCTCAAGCCCAACGACGAGTACGGCGGCAAGGGGATCGTGCTCGGCTGGGAGACGGACGATACCGGCTGGCAGCAGGCGATGCACACGGCGCTTCGCGAGCCGTTCATCGTGCAGGAACGCATTCCGCTTCCGACGGAGCCCTATCCGAGCCTCGTCAATGGCCGCGTCGAGCTGCTCGATCGCATGGTGGACACGGCGCCCTTCGTCGCCTACGGCGACCATGTGGACGGCTGCCTCACGCGCCTCGCCACCGCCTCGCTGCTCAACGTGACCGCCGGCGGCGGCACGCAGACTCCCACCTTCATCGTCGAGCGCCGCTAACGCATATGAAGGCCCCTTCGCTGACCCTCGGCATCGAGGAAGAATACCAGATCATCGATCCGGCGACGTGGGAGCTCAAGTCCTACATCACGGAGATCCTGAAGGGCGACACGATGATCATGGACGAGATCAAGCCCGAGCTGCACCAGAGCATGGTGGAGATCGGCAGCAAGGTCTGTCACACGCCGGCCGAGGTGCGCGGCGAGCTCGTTCGGCTGCGCGGCCTCGTGATGGATCTCGCCGGCCGGAGTGGGCTCGTGATCGCCGCCGCCGGCACACACCCCTTCTCCAAGTGGACGGAGCAGGAGATCACGCCGCTCGAGCGCTATCTGGGCGTGCGCGAGGATCTCGCCGACCTTGCGCAGCAGCTCCTCATCTTCGGCACGCACATCCATGTCGGCATCGAAGACAAGGACTTCCTCATCGACGTGATGAACGTCTCGCGCTATCTCCTGCCGCACGTGCTCGCACTGTCCACCAGCTCCCCCTTCTGGCAGGGGCGGCGCACGGGACTCAAGAGCTACCGCAGCATCGTCTTCCGCAACTTCCCGCGCACCGGCGTGCCGCCGATCATGCGCAGCTACGGCGAGTACCAGGAGCTGCTCGACGCACTCGTCGCCACTGGCTCGGTGCCCGACGGCTCCAAGATCTGGTGGGACGTGCGGCCGCACCACGCCTACCCCACGCTCGAGTTCCGCGTCTGCGACGTCTGCACCCGCGTGGAAGAGGCGGTCTGTCTCGCCGCCGTGCTGCAGGCGATCGTCGCCAAGATCTACAAGCTGCGCCGCGACAACATGACCTTCCGCGTCTACCCGACGACGATGATCGAGGAGAACAAGTGGCGCGCTGTGCGCTTCGGCCTCGACGGCAAGCTGATCGACTTCGGCAAGCAGCGGGAGTTCCCAGCACGCGAGCTGATCGCCGAAATCCTGCACTGGTTCGTGGACGACGTGGTGGACGAGCTCGGGAGCCGCCGCGAGGTTGAGTACGCCTTCGAGATCATGCGCGGCGGCACGAGCGCTGACCGCCAGCTCGCCGTCTTCGATCGCACGGGAGACCTCAAGCAGGTCGTCCAGCACGTCGTGTCGGAGACGGCCGAAGGAGTACGCCCCGAGCTCGCCGAGCGGTGGCGACTCGGGGCGTAATGCGCGCCGAGCATGGCGGCGCGATTCTCGCCTGATGTCGTGGCGATCGCGTTAGCTTTGCTCAGGCCGCCAACGTCGAGCAGTCTTCGAGCAGTCTTCGAGCAGTCTTCAGCCGGGAGCAGCCAGCAGGTGCATTCGCGTCCGATCATCGGCATCCCCACCCAGACGCTCCAGAGTCTGGGCGGCGTGTCGGCCAAGATCCCGCCCTCGTGGGTGATGAGCCAGCGGTACATCAACACGCTGGTCGCCGCCGGCGCCATCCCGTGGATGATCCCGCTCGTGGACGAAGCGACGCTGCGCGGTGTCTTCGACGCGCTCGACGGTGTCTTCCTCCCCGGTGGCGCGGACATCGATCCGGTGAGCTACGGCAGTGAGAAGCACGCGCTCTGCGACCGCACCGATCCCGAGCGCGACCGCGTCGAGCTGCTGCTCGCCCGCTGGGCACTCGCCGAGGGGAAGCCGGTGCTCGGCGTCTGCCGCGGGATGCAGCTCATCAACGTCGCCGCGGGCGGCACGCTGTATCAGGATCTCGCCGAGCAGATGCCCGGCTCGATCAAGCACGACTACTTCCCGTACAGCGCGGAGAACTACGCGCGTGATCATCTGGCGCACACCGTAGCCGTTCAGCCGAACAGTCGCGTGGCCCGCCTCTTCGGCGACGGTGCGCTCGAGGTGAACAGCATGCATCACCAGGGCGTGCGCGAGCTGGGCGACGGGCTGCGCGCGACGGCCGTCTCGCCGGATGGGCTGGTCGAGGCGATCGAGCGCGAGGGCAGCGGCTACGTCTTCGCCGTGCAGTGGCACCCTGAAGCGCTCACCGACAACGACGCGCACTCGCGCGAGATGTTCGAGGACTTCATCGGCGCGGCAGGGGGAGCAGGGCGGTAATCGGGCGCCGGATTGCCGTGTGCCGAAGGAGAATAAGGTTGGGCGGACTCCGGGCGCTGCCATATATCGGGCGTCGACCTTCACCAGGCTGGCGGCCAATGTTTCTCACGCTGGAGCTGGCGCAAGAAGCCGACGGGCGCTGGATCGCCGAGATCCCCGACCTTGGCGGCGTACTCGCGTACGGGACCACGCGCGAGGAGGCGATCGCCCGCGTTGAAGCGCTTGCCCTGCGCGTTCTTGCGGATCGCCTCGAGCACGGCGAGGCAGAACCCGACCTCGTGTCTGTCAGCTTCCGCGCTGCCTGAGCCCACGGCGTTGTGAGTCAGTGGCCCGCCGCGAAGGCGCGTCGTGTCCTCGCCGCCCTGTTACGCGGCGGATGGTCGATCAAGCGCGAGGCCGGTTCGCACAAGGTCCTCTGCCACTCCACGCGCCCGACGTCGTCTTTGCTTCTCACGATGGCGAGGAGATCGGTCCGCGGATGCTCGCCCGCATCGCGAAACAGACCGGGCTGCGTCCAGAGGATCTGTAGGTCACGGACACCTCTTCTGATAATCGCCAGACGGCCGAGAAGATCTTCTGGGTGCCCGCCGTCGCACGGTGGTCACATGTTCAGGCCAGCGCCGTTCCACTCCACCCCGATCAGTGCCGCTGGTACTCCGGCGATCCGAGCGCGAGTCCGATCAGCTCCGTGATGCTCAACGTCGTGCGCGGCGCGGCCGCACCTGCCATCACCGCCGCGCGCACCGCAACGGGATTCTCTCCCGACAACAGCACCTGTCGCGTCTCGGCTGAGAGCTCGCCCTGCAGCAGCGCCGCGACCACGGTCTCGACCTGTCCCCCGAGTGACTCGTGCTGCATGATCGCGTAGAATGGCCAGCGCGCCACGACGATCCCGGGCACGCGGCCGGCGGCGACGCTGCTGCCGAAGTTGATCCGGTTGAGAACCGCGCCCGAGTTCATCCACGTCTCCGCGTCGTCCGGCCAGCCCTCCGGCGTGAGGTGTCCGTAGAGCGACTGCCCCAGCTGCGCCGCGAGCTGCACTGACCGGCCTGCGGTGTCGGGCACGCCACCCATCGACCGGTAGACGCTCGCCACGAGCTCGTACGGCGTCTTCACCTTGGCACGGAACGCGGCGCGCTGATGGAACTCCGGGCTCGACACGATCAGCGCCATCACCTCGCGCAGATCGCCGTCGGTGGCGAGAAAGCGCTGCGCGGCGCGCGACACGAGCGCCAGCGGCGGGACGTCGGCGACGAAGTGTCGCACCAGCTTGGTCGCGACGAATCGTGCGGTGCTCGGATGCCGCGCGACGATGTCGAGCACCTCCTCGCCATCCTCGACTCCACGCCCCGCCGGCAGCAGCTGTCCGAGCACGAGCTTGGGCTCGGCGTCGTGCGCGTTGGCGTTGAAGACGAACCCACCACCCTCGCGCGGCCGCTCGATCGACCAACCGGTCAGCGCTCGCGCGACCTCGATCACGTCGCGCTGCGTGTAGCCGCCGTCCACACCCAGCGTGTGCAGCTCGAGCAGCTCGCGGCCGTAGTTCTCGTTCAACCCGCCGCGGCGTCGGCGTGCGGCGGTGCGAATGCGCGCGGAGTCGGCCGCAGTGTGCGCTGTCGCAAGCGTGCGCCACGCAGCCAACGTGAGGTGTGCCGAGTCGGCGGTGCTCTGGTAGTTGTCCAGGTAGTAGAGCATCGCCGCGCTGTGAGCCACCGCGCCGAGCAACGCGCGGAAGTGTCCGAGCGCGTGTGGACGGATGACGTCGCGATCGTAGTCGAGCAGGGTGAACTGCGTGGGCATCTTGCCACGAAACACGGAGAAGTGATTCTCCCAGAAGTCGGTCATCACCTCCTCGAGCTGGTGGTCGCTCGTCACCGCGCGGGCCAGCTTGGCACCGTAGAACTGCTGCACCCGCCGGTTGCCCAGCGCCGTCATTGCCTGCAGGCGCGCGCTGTCGTCCGGCGTGAGCGTGTACCGCGCCGTATCGGCGAGCTTGAGCTCCTGGCGGCGACGGCGAACGAAGACGTCCTGCTGCGGGCTCGCGTCGACGAGCTCGCGGATTGAGAGGGTGACGACCGGATAGCGCGCCAGAAGACTGTCGGCGGCCGCGTCGCTCCAATTCTCCGGGGTGAGCTGGCGCACGAGCCAGTGGTCGAGCCCCTCCTGCACGACCGCGGCGGCCTCGCCTGCATGCGGGCCGTAGGTGAGGCGGTCGAGGAGCTGCTTCGCCTGCTGATCGACCGCCAGCTCGCGCGGCTCGTCGCGTCCGACGAGCACCGGCTCGGGTACCAGCGGCCGGTGCGGCGGGCCGGCGCAAGCGGCGGCGAGGCTCGCACCGAGGATGAGCAGGGCCGAGCCTCGCCGGGGGCCCACTACCAGACCTTCTCGGTGGTCAACGGCATCCCCGTCTCCACCAGCGACTTGAGGTCGCTGAGGATCCACGCCCAGCCGCCACCCTCGCCCGGTCCCTGCAGCACGCCAGCCACCATCGCCGCGTGGCCCGGCGTTCCCGCGAGATCGTGGATCACGCTGAGCCGGCTGACTCCACCCCGTCCTTCCACGATCTCGTAGGTGAGACGTGTGAACCCTTCGGCGACCATGCGCGGATCTGCCGCCATTCGCCAGGTGACGACGAGCTTGCGCGGCGGATCGGCTTCGATGACTTCGCCATCCACCACGACGTCGGGCAGCCCGATGGCCCGCATCTCCTCGTTTCCGTAGCCGCGATAGGCACCACCAGGCCGCAGGTCATACTCGTCGCGCAACCCGTAGCCGAACCGCTGTGTCCACTCCGGCTTGGTGATCGCATCCCAGATGGCCTGCGGCGTGGCCCTGATGAAGACGCGGTAGATCTGTGTCGTCGTCGCCAAGCCGTTCGCCGCATCGGCCTCTGTGCTGTTCGCTGCAGTCGTCATGCGAAGTCCTCCTCCAGTGTTCGCTCGAGATCGGTGAGCGCCGAGACGCGGCGCTCCGTGAACTTGTCGATCCATCGATCGTGGACGAGCCGGATCGGTACCGGATTGAGAAAGTGGAGCTTCTCCCGCCCCGCCCGCCGCGTCACCACGAGCCCCGCGTCCTCGAGCACGCGGAGATGCTTCATGACGCCGAAACGGGTCATCGCCAGCTCGGACTCCAGCTCCGTGAGCGTGCGGCCGTCACGCTCGAAGAGCCGGTCCAGCGGGTAGCGCCGCGTCGGATCGGCGAGCGCCCGGAACACTCCGTCGTCGTCGTCTGTCATGGGGAGTAGTATATGTGACCCTTTTTTTCCCTTATCAAGCATGGGCCGACTCGCCGATACCGATGCGCGAACCCGCGAGCTCGCGATTCTGCGCTCTCCATCTGCACACCAGATGGCGGCACAATCACGCCGGCACCGAAGTACGTTTGTGGAATGGCAGGCTGATCTACTCGATCATGGGCTCGAACCGATGACTGACGTCCTCACGCGCCTCGCCAGCTCCCTCGCCGACCGCTACGAAGTCCAAAGCGAGTTGGGGGCCGGGGGAATGGCGACCGTCTATCGCGCGGTCGACCTGAAGCATCAGCGCGACGTCGCCATCAAGGTCCTTCACCCGGAACTCGGCGCGGCTCTCGGCAGCGAGCGCTTTCTCTCGGAAATCCGGACGACCGCGCGCCTGCAGCACCCGCACGTCCTGCCGCTCCTCGACAGCGGCGAAGCGGACGGCCTGTTGTTCTACGTGATGCCGCTCGTAACGGGCGAGACGCTCCGGCACCGGCTCGAACGCGAGCTGCAGCTGCCTGTCGACGACGCCATCGCCATCGCTCGCGAGGTGGCCGACGCACTTGGCTACGCCCATGGGCTGGGCGTGATCCATCGCGACGTTAAGCCGGAGAACATCCTGCTGCGTGACGGGCACGCGCTGGTCGCCGATTTCGGCATCGCCCTCGCCGTGCAGACGGCTGGCGGCGCCCGCATCACGCAGACGGGATTGTCGTTGGGCACGCCACAGTACATGTCACCCGAACAGGCAATGGGAGAGCGTACGATCGACGGACGCTCGGATATCTACGCGCTGGGCGCGGTCACCTACGAGATGCTCGCGGGCGAGCCGCCGTTCACTGGGCCGAACCTGCAGGCGATCGTCGCGCGCCTTCTCGCCGAGGAGCCGCGGAGCCTCGCGGTTCAGCGCCGGGCGGTTCCCGCGGGGGTCGAGCACGCGGTCATGCGCGCGCTCGAAAAGCTCCCGGCGGATCGCTACTCACACGTCGCGGAGTTTGCCGCCGCACTGCTCGTCGACGCCCCGGCATCCGTTCGAGCCAGCGGGCGGGCGCACCGAGCGGGGTCGCGCATCTGGCCCATGGTCGCGGTAGGTGCGGCGATGCTGGTCGCCGACTTTGGCCTTCGTCGCGCACTCGCGAAGCCTGCGGCAGTGACTGAGCCGGCGCGACAGCTCGCGATCGACTTGCCCGACTCGATTCGCGTCGCCTTCAAGGGGAATCTCGACGCTCCCGGTGGCCAGGGCTCCGTGACGATCAGTGGTGACGGAAGACGAATCGCCTGGGTCGGGACAACCCCGGGCAAGACGCACGATGTCGTGCAGCTGTACGTCCGCGACCTGAGCTCGTACACCATCAGGGCGGTTCCTGGCACCG
>JAYUTY010000306.1:0-4547 GCA_043754875.1 Gemmatimonadota bacterium | reverse complement strand
GTCGAGCGCTTCGACTCGTTCGATCCTCGGAGCCGTCAGTGATCGAGCCCGGCGTCCCGCCACGCCTCCAGGCGCTGGTCGACCAGCTCGCCCGCGGTGACCGCTCGACCGCGCTCGCGCTTCACGCGCTCCTCTGCGCCGCCGACGAGCGTGGCTCGGCGCGCTTCGACGACGTCGCCTTCAACTATCGCAAGGATCACCTCGACGCACAGCGCGCCGCCGGCCGCGACGTGGAGCGCGAGACGGGTGAGCTGAGCATGGATCGGGTACGGGCTCACCTCGCCACCTCGGTGATGCCGCGGCTGGCCAAGGAGAAGCTCGTCGTCCTGCCGGCCGAGGGGATCACGGACCCCGACGCGCGCATCCGCGTCGGCGAGTCCCTATGGAGCGACGTCAGCGGCATGCGCGCCGACTTCGCCGAAACGGTGCGCTACACGGGCGAGCACCGCACGGTGGTCGCCGCACGACCTGCCGTACCCGCTGAGCCGCTGCCGGCCGGCAGCGTCCTCGAGGCGAAGGGGCTGTTCAAGAGCTATCGCCGGCGAAAGGTCGTGAACGACGTGGCCCTGCGCTTGCAACAGGGGGAGATCGTCGGACTGCTGGGCCCGAATGGGGCAGGGAAGACCACCACGTTCTACATGATCGTGGGGCTCATCCAGCCGCTGTCGGGCCAGATCCTGCTGGACGGTGCCGACATCACGGACATGCCGATGTATCAGCGGTCGCGAAAGGGGATCGGCTACCTCTCGCAGGAGCCCTCGATCTTTCGCAAGTTGTCCGTGGAAGACAACATCATGGCGATCCTGGAGACGCTGCCGCTCTCGAAGCGAGATCGCGCGGCGCGTCTGGAATCCCTGTTGGGTGAGTTGAATATCGAGCACCTGCGCAAGAGCAAGGCGTTTCAGCTCTCGGGTGGCGAGCGGCGGCGGCTGGAGATCACCCGGGCGCTCGTCACCGAGCCCAAGTTCATGATGCTGGACGAGCCGTTCGCCGGCGTCGACCCGATCGCCGTCCACGACATTCAGCAGATCGTGGCCAACCTCCGAACGCGCGGCATCGGCGTCCTGATCAGCGATCACAACGTGGAGCAGACCCTGGATATCGTGGACCGAGCGTACATCATGTTCGACGGCAAGGTGCAGGTCTCCGGCACGGTGCGCGAGCTCGTCTTCGACGAGCAGGTCGCGGAGCTCTATCTTGGCCCCACGCTGGCGGCGCGCCTTCGCACCCGCTTCGCACACGAGCAGGGAGACGGACGATGAAACCGGGTCTTGGTCAGTACACCCAGCTCAAGCAGGAGCTGAAGATCAATCCACGCCTCTATCAGGCGATGGATCTGCTCTACATGCCCCTGCTCGACCTCCAGAACCACCTCAAGCAGGAGCTCCTCAACAATCCCTTTCTCGACATGGTCGAGGCGGACGAAGAGGACGACGAGAACGAGGACGGCGAGCTCCAGGATGAGCAGAACCCCGAGACCGAAGCCGAGAAGGATGAGAAGGGCGAGATCGACTGGGAGGAGATCCTCCTCGACGGCTTCGACGCCGGTGGGCGGCGCGAGGAGCACGAGGAACGCGAGTACTACGAGCCGGTCACGGTCGACACGCGCGACCTCGCCGACCATCTCCGCGACCAGGTGACGCTGCTCGATCTCACGGGTCGCCAGATGTACATGGCCGAAGAGTTCATCGGCGACATCAACGAGGACGGCTATCTCGCCTGCGGCCTCGAGAAGATCGTCGAGGGAGTCAACGAGAGCATCCAGAAGGTGCTCGAGGAGACCGACCACGAGGACCGCGAGCTGCCGCCGTACACGATATCCGACGCCGAGGAGATGCTCGGCGTCATCCAGAGCCTCGACCCGCCGGGCGTCGGCGCGCGCGACCTGCGCGAGTGCCTCATGCTCCAGCTCCGCGAGGCCGGCCTCGAGCACTCCGTTCCGTATCGCCTCGTCCGCGACTGCTTCGACGAGCTGATCGCCCACCGCTGGAGCGAGATCTCCAAGCGCTTTGGCATCAGCCCGACCGACGTCCAGAAGGCCGCCGACGAGATCGCGAAGCTCGATCCCAAGCCCGGCCTCGTCTACAGCGACGCGAGCGACAACTACATCATCCCGGACCTGATCGTCGACAAGATCGACGGCAAGTACTTCGTCTTTCTCAATGACGCCAACCTGCCGCGCCTCAAGCTCAGCAAGGCGTACCAGGAGATCGCCCGCGACAAGAAGAAGTTCGACGGCGAGAACAAGGAGTTCATCTCCAACAAGCTCAACTCCGCCAACTGGATGATCCAGGCGATCGAGCAGCGCCGGCAGACGATGCTGAAGGTCATGAACTACATCGTCGAGCGTCAGCGCGAGTTCTTCGAGAAGGGGGTCCAGTTCCTCAAGCCGCTGACGCTGCGCGAGGTCGCCGAAGTGATCAGCATGCACGAGAGCACCGTCAGCCGCGTCACCAACGAGAAGTTCGTCCAGACGCCGCGCGGCGTGCTGCCGCTCAAGTTCTTCTTCTCGTCCGGCCTCTCCACGACGGCGGGTGAGGACGTGTCGGCGCGCGGCATCAAGGCGCAGATCCAGAAGCTCGTTGCCGACGAGGATCCCAAGCATCCGTTGACCGATCAGGCGATCGTCAACATCCTCAAGGAGACGGGAGTCCAGATCGCCCGCCGCACGGTCGCCAAGTATCGCGACCAGCTCGGCGTGCTCTCGGCTCGCATGCGCAAGCGCGTATGATGACGGACGACCGCGTGCGTGCCGTCGCATCGTACACGTCGTCGCAGGACCGCTCGTCCGACCGCGCGATCGACGTCTCCGTCCTGGTGCCCGCCAAGGACGAGGCGGAGAATCTTCCGCTGTTCATGTCGATGGCGGCGGAGGCGTTCGCCGCCACACCGGAGATCAACTACGAAGTCGTCGTCGTCGACGACGGCTCGGTCGATGACACGTGGGCCGTGCTGGAGCGCCTCCGCGGCGAGTATCCCTTTCTTCGCACGGTCCGTCATCGCGCCAAGCGTGGCATCGCCGACGCGCTGCGCACGGGATACCTCAACTCCACCGGGCCAGTCCTCGTCTTCTATCCCGCCGACCTGCAGTTCCGGCCCGAAGACATCCCGCGGCTCGTTGCGCCGATCCTCGCCGACCAGTCCGACATGGTCACGGGCTTCAAGGAAGGGAAGTACGAGAAGGAGTTCGTCTCGCGGATCTACAATGGCCTGAGCCGGACCCTGTTCGACGTCCCGGTCAAGGATCTCAACTCAGTCAAGGCCTATCGCCGCGAGATCATGGACGCGCTGCCGGTGCGCCCGGATTGGCACCGCTACATGATCGTGATCGCAGCGTCGCAGGGCTACACGGTCACCGAGATCTCCGTTCCGCTCTATCCGCGCCACGCGGGCAGGTCCAAGTTCGGCCTCTCGCGCATTCCGATCGGCGTGCTCGACATGCTGAGCGTCTGGTTCGAGCTGCGCTTCGGCAAGAAGCCGCTCCTCCTCTTCGGCATGCTCGGCGCCGGACTGTTCGTGCTCGGCATGCTCGCCGGTCTCGGAGCGCTGCTCGTGCTGATCTTCGCGCATGAAGGCGTCCGCGCCGTGTGGACCTTCATCCAGACCTGTCTCATCCTCGGCAGCGTGCTGTTCGCCACGGGGTTGCTCGGCGAGCAGATCGCCGGCCAGCGCGCCGAGGTGCGTGAGCTGCGCCGGCAGCTCGACGAGCTTCGCGTCACGCGCGCGTCGGAGAGTTGACGTGCACGTCCTCTTCATGACGCACTCGTTTCCGCGTGACGATGGCGACGCAGCCGGTTCGTTCGTGCTGCGCCTCGCGCGAGCCCTCGGCGAGCAGGGGATCGGGGTGCGCGTCGTCGCGCCCGCCGCCGACGGCCTCGCGGCGCACGCTGCGCTCGATGGTGTGGACGTCGATCGCTTCCGCTACGCGCCGCGGCGCTACGAGACGCTCGCGTATGGCGGCAACATGGCCGAACAGGTGCGTGACACCTGGAGCGCGCGCTTCACGCTCGTCGGCTTTCTCGGCGCGGAATTCCAGGCCGGAGTGAAGGCGCGCCGCGAGTTCCTGCCGGATCTCGTGCACGCACACTGGTGGTTTCCCAACGGCCTCGCTGCCTCGTGGGTAGCGCGCATGGGCGGCATTCCCCTCGTGACCACGCTGCACGGCACCGACGTGCGCATGGCGCGCAACATTGCCATGTCGCGCCCGGCCTTTCGTCACGTGATGCAGCACTCGGCCGCAGTCACTGCCGTGTCGCACTGGCTCGCGTCCGAAGCGGAATCGATCGTGAGCATCGACACGCCGATCGTCGCGCCGATGCCCGTGGCCGTCGAGCTGTTCGACGCCGGCGATCCAGCAGCGCGCGGTGCCCGATTGCTGTACGTAGGAAGGCTGACACGTCAGAAGGGAGTCGACCTCCTCCTCGATGCCCTCGCCCAGATGGACCATTCCGTCGGGCTGGACATCGTGGGCGATGGACCGGAGCGTGGGGCGCTCGAGTCCCGCGCCGCCGCGCTCGGGCTCACCGAGCGGATCCAGTGGCATGGCG
>JAYUTY010000305.1:0-4559 GCA_043754875.1 Gemmatimonadota bacterium | reverse complement strand
TGCCCGACCGCTGCTCCTCGCCGATCTCGATGAAGTCGATGCTGGCCTGCAGCTGCTCGAAGCTGACCGGAAAGACCACAGGCGACATCTGGTCGCGGACGACCCGATCGATGCTGGTCTGCAGCGACTGCGAGCCCCAGATCGTGAACCGGTTTCCCTCGCGGAAGAGCGGCGCGAAGAAGGGGATGCCCTGGATGTGGTCCCAGTGGGCGTGCGTGAGGAAGATGTCCCCCTCCACCGGTTGCCCCGCCGCGCGATCGACAAGTGAGCGGCCGAGCTCGCGGATTCCCGTGCCGGCGTCCAGGATCACCAGCCGACCTTCCGCCGTGCGGAGCTCCACGCAGGGGGTGTTGCCCCCGTACCTGACGGTGCCTGGCCCGGGGCTCGGGATGGATCCTCGCGTGCCCCAGAAGCACACCGACAGCCCACTCACATCCGTACCTGGGCTCGTTTTTCCAGTGCGTCGCGCCTGGCGATCGAGATGCGTCGTCGAACGACCGTGATGAGTCCCTCGTCTTGGAACTCCTTCATGGCGCGCGACACGGTCTCGCGGCTGGCCCCGATCATCTGCGCGATCGTCTGGTGAGTCAGCACCTTCTCGATCGCGGCGGTCCCGCTCTCCGCGCTGAGGTCGAGCAGCAGCCGGGCAATTCGACCCGGTACGTCCAGCAGCACGAGCCCGCCGATCTTCTGGTCGGCGCGGCGGAGGCGGCGAGACAGCTCCGTGAGCAGCGCCCAGGCGACCATCGGGTTGGCCTCCACGCGGCGCCGGAAGTCCTCGCGCCGGAGGATCAGGAGCTGCGCGTCGTCCATCGCGATCACGTGGGCGGAGCGCGGCTGGTCATCGATCAGGGCAAGCTCACCAAAGTGCGCCCCGGGCTCGAGCACCCCCAGGATGACCTCTCGCCCGTCCTCGCCGATCAGGACGACCTTGACCCGGCCGGCCCGGACGACGAACAGGGAGTCGCCCGGATCATCCTGGAACAGGATGACGCTGCCCTTGGGATACGCGCGCTCGCGCACCAGCTCGGCGAACTTTACCAGCTCGTCCGGAGGGAGGCCGCTGAAGAGCGGAATCGTCGCGAGGAAGTCGGCGGTCTGGAGGATCACGCGAGTGGTGCTGGAGTCGTGCCTGGGAACCGAATGGGGTGATCGAGGCTAACGTATCTGCCGCCCGGGACAGTGTCAAACGGTCTGGACGCTCTCGTCTTGTCTTTGACCCCCGGGATTGGTATATTCACAAGCTGTTTTCGAAACTGCACTTACCGCCAGGCAGGGCTCTCAATGAAGACCGACATCCATCCCGAGTACGCAACCGCCACCGTGCATTGCGCCTGCGGGAACAAGTTCGAGACGCGTTCCACGATCGCCGACATCAGCACTGATGTCTGCGCCGAATGCCACCCGTTCTACACGGGCAAGCAGCGTCTGCTCGACACGGCCGGCCGCGTGGAGCGGTTCCGCCAGAAGTACCAGACGAAGGGCGCGGCCGCGGCGACGCCGGCCGCCGTTGCCGAGTCGAAGGAGAGCTAGCCTCTGAGCCTCCGCGACCTGCTGGGCGATGCACTCGCCCGGGCGGCGGAGGTCGAGCGGCTGCTCTCCAATCCGGACACGTTCGGGGACACGGCGAAAGCCGCCGAACTGGGTCGGGAGCACCGACGCCTCCAGCCGGTCACCGAGCTGGCGGCCCAGCTAACGAAGGCCGAGAACGAGCTCGCAGAAGCACGCGAGCTCGTTTCCGTTGTTGACGACCCGGAGATGGCCGCCGAGGCTACCGCCGAAGCGGCCCGCCTCGAGGCGACGATCGCCGACCTCGAGGTGCGGCTCAAGCCGGCCCTCCTCCCGCACGACCCGCTCGACGACCGCAATGCGATCATCGAGATCCGGGCCGGCACGGGCGGCGACGAGGCCGCGCTCTTTGCCGCCGATCTCGTGCGCATGTACACCCGCTTCATCGAGCGCCAGCCGGGCTGGAAGCGCGAGATGATCTCCTTCTCCGACGCCACCCTCGGTGGGGTCAAGGAAGCGATCTTCAAGGTGTCCGGCGACGGGGCCTTCGGTGCCATGCGCTGGGAGAGCGGCGTCCACCGCGTCCAGCGCGTCCCGGCCACCGAGACGCAGGGGCGCATCCACACGTCCGCCGCCACCGTCGCCGTCCTCCCCGAGGCCGAAGAGGTGGACGTCAGGATCGAGGACAAGGACCTCCGCATCGATGTCTTCCGCTCCAGCGGGCCAGGCGGCCAGAGCGTCAACACCACCGACTCCGCCGTACGCATCACGCACATCCCCTCGGGGCTCGTCGTCTCGCAGCAGGACCAGAAGTCCCAGCTGCAGAACAAGCTCAAGGCGATGGAGGTGCTGCGCGCACGGCTGCTGGACCTGCGCGTGAGCGAAGCCGAGGCTGCCCGGTCCAAGATGCGGAAGTCGCAGGTGGGCACCGGCGACCGGTCGGCCAAGATCCGGACGTACAACTATCCGCAGAGCCGCATCACCGACCACCGGATCGGCTTCACGACGCACGCCCTTCCGGCAGTGATGGACGGCCAGATCGACGAGATCGTGGACGCGCTCAAGATGGCCGACGTGGAGGAGCAGCTGGGTGGGTGAGCGCACCGTCGGCTCGCTGCACCACGCCATGACGGCCATGCTGACGCCGCCATTTGGCGACGAGGCGCACGCGGAGGCGCGCGAGCTGCTCGCCGCCCTGCACGACATGCCGCGGCACTGGCCCACCGTGGACCGCGCGGCGCCGATCGATGACGACGCCTGGTATCGCGGCCTCGATGCAGCCGCCGCACGGGTGTCCGGAGAGCCGCTGCAGTATGCCGCGGGCCGCGCCAGCTTCCGCCACCTCACGCTCGACGTCGATCCCCGCGTGCTGATCCCGCGTCCGGAAACCGAGCTGCTCGTCGACCTGGTGCTCGACGCCGTGCGCGCCACTCCTGGTGGCATGGCGGTGGACGTCGGCACCGGATCCGGGGCGATCGCCCTCGCGCTCGCCAGTGAGGGCCGCTTCGACCGCGTGATCGGCACCGACGTCTCGCGCGACGCGATCGATGTCGCTCGCCGCAACGCGGAGCGGTGTGCGAGCGTGCTGCGGACGCCGATCGAGATGCGCCATGGCTCGCTCCTCGCGCCTGTGCGAGAACGCGGGCTCGCGGTCGTGGTCTCGAACCCGCCCTACATCGCGTTCGAGGAGGCGGCCGAGCTGCCCGCGGCGGTGCGCGACTGGGAGCCGAGCATCGCCCTCTTCTCGAGCTCGGACGGGATGGCGACGACCGCGCTCCTGATCACCGAGGCTGCCGACGCGCTGGCAACCGGCGGGCTGCTGGCACTCGAGGTGGATGTGCGGCGCGCTGCCGTGGTGGCAGCGCTCGCCGCGTCGCACGGCGCGTATGGCGACGTGCAGGTCAAGCTGGATCTCACCGGCCGCGAGCGGTTCGTGGTCGCCCGACGACTGGAGGATTAGACGGATGATCGAGAACAAGGCGAAGGAGCTCGGACGATTGATCGGGCAGAGCCCGGAATACATGGGGGTGAAGCGCGCGAACGAGGCGCTCGCGCAGGACCCCGTCGCCGTCGCGATACTCAAGAAGATGGAGCAGCTCCGCACGAACGCGCAGGAGATGCTCAAGCGCGGCGAGCGACCGACCCCGGAAATGGAGCAGGAGATGGACGACCTGCTCGGCAAGGTGCAGACGCAGCCGATCTACCAGCGCCTCGCCGTGACGCAGGAGAACTTCGACAAGCTGATGACGAAGGTGAACGACTGGATCCTGGACGGCATGGAGAAGGGCTCGACGAGCTCGATCATCACGCTCGGCTGACCTGGTGTCCAGCGGCGGGGCGGTTGCGGGCCGGCTGATCGTCTTCGAGGGGGGAGAGGGCTCGGGAAAGTCCACCCAGCTCCGTCGCCTCTCGGCCACGCTCGAGCGCCATGGCGTGTCCCACGCCTGCCTGCGTGAGCCCGGCGGCACCGTGCTCGGCACGGAGGTACGGCGCGTGCTGCTCGACCGCGCCTCCGACATCGAGCCGCGCGCGGAAGCGCTCCTCTTCATGGCGTCGCGCGCGCAGCTCGTGGAGCGCGAGATCCGGCCGGCACTCGCCCGCGGTGAAGTGATCCTGCTCGACCGCTTCTTCCTCTCCACCTATGCCTACCAGGTCGGGGGACACGGGTTGCCGGAGGACCAGGTACGAGCGGCGAACAACTTCGCGACCGGCGGGCTGGTGCCGGATCTGACGCTTCTGCTGGACTTTCCGGTCGCCGAGGGGCTCGCTCGCGCCGCGCGGCGCGCCACGTCGCACGACCGGATGGAAGCGATGGGCGAGCCATTTCACGACCGGGTCGCGGGCGCATTCGCGACATTCGCCGAGCCCGGGTGGCAGGCCCAGCACCCAGAATGTGGGGAGATCGTCGTGATCGACGCGCAAGGCCGCGAGGCAGCCATCACGGAACGCGTGCATGCCGCCGTGATGCGATGGTGGCCCGGAACTTTCCCACCCCAGACGGCATCTCAGTAGCGGGGCAGAGACCACGGGCAGCGACGCGCATGCGCGTG
>JAYUTY010000304.1:0-4576 GCA_043754875.1 Gemmatimonadota bacterium | reverse complement strand
CCCATCGCGAGATGCGTCATGCGCGAGGCTCGCGCGGCGCGGATTCTTCTCCTACCGCCGGCAGCTCGAACAGCACCGGAGGACGAGCGATGCTCCGCGCGACGCCCCACACGTCCGGCAGCGCGTGCACCACGTCGTCCAGCGTGTAGCCGCGCACCTGTCGCGCGCTCACGAGCGCCGCTGCGCGCCCATGCGCGAACGCCGCGACCGCGCCGGCGTGCATTGCGTCGCCAGTCTGCGCGAGCAGCACGACCGCGATGCCGCCAAGCACGTCGCCTGCCCCGCCGGTCGCGAGCATCGGCGTCCCCTCCGCAACGACGATGGTCGTCGCATCCACTGCCGACACGATCGTCGGCACTCCCTTGAGCAGCACCGCCGCGCCGGTCGAGCGCGCCAGCTCGGATGGCGCGTGAAAGCGGTGCGCAAGCACGTCGGCCACGGGCAGTCCCGACAGGCGTCCGAACTCCACGAGGTGCGGCGTGAGCAGCGCCGACCGCGCGCCGACGAGCTGTTGGAGCGCGGCCGCGTCACCGGCGAACGCGTTGAGCGCGTCGGCGTCGAGCACCACGGGGCCGCCGAAGACGCGCAGGACGCGCTCGACGAGATCACGCGCGTGTGCGCGGCCGAGTCCGGGTCCGATCAACACCGCGTCGGCCCATGAGGCAATGTGCTCGACCGCCTCGGCATCGCTCGTGGGCCAGCTGCCGGCAAGCACCGCGGGCTCGCCCGCCTGCAACGCGCCGAGCGACTGAGGCGCCACCAGGCACTTCACCATGCCGGCACCGGAGCGCAGGGCACCGCGCGCCGCGAGCATCGCGGCGCCGGCCATCCCCTCGGCGCCGCCGATGATGACGACCTTGCGCCGGGTGCCCTTGTGCGCGCTCGCGGGGATGGGCGGCAGGTGGTCGCGAAACCATGCGACGTCCGCGATGCGCGTGGCGCCAGCCGCAGCGGCGTGGGGCCCGAGGCCGATGTCGAGGGCGACGATGGCACCGCACAGCTCGCGCGCGACGAGCTGTCCGCGCTTGATCGTGCCGAAGGTGAGCGTGAGCGCGCATGGCGCGGCCCCTTCGCTCTGCCCAGTGCCTGCGTCCAGGCCCGATGGGACGTCGAGCGCGACGACGCGTGCACCTCGCGCGGCCATCACCTTCAGCGCCGCGACGGCGGATGCGAGCGCGCCGCGCAGTGGCGTGCCGGCCCTGAAGCCCGTGCCGAGGAGTGCATCGACGATGATGCGCTCGCCCCCACTGTGCAGGGCATTCGCGGCATCATCGGCATTCGCGGGGATGGCAGCGCCGAGGTCGTCGACGGGGACGCCCGATGCGATTGCGTGCGCCCGCTCGGCGATGGAGTCCGTGGTGCGCGGCGCGGCGCACTCGACGACGCGCACGGCGATGCCGCAGGCGTGGAGCGCCGAGGCGACGCACCAGCCGTCGCCGCCATTGTTGCCCGGCCCGGTGAGGACGAGCACTCCGTTCGCGAGATCGTCGGCGAAGCGGTGGGCGATCTCGCCCGCCGCCGCGGCCGCGGCGCGCTGCATGAGGGCGCGAGACGGGATTCCAGCGGCGATGGCGGCGGTGTCGGCGGCCGCCGCGCCAGCGCCGTCGGTGACGCGGATCGATCGGGATCGTGCGGTGGCGAGCGTCATCGCATGCGCTCCACTGCCGAGGCGCTACGTGCGCCGCCCGCCCCTACTTCTGCGACGTGCCGACCGTGCGGCCGTAGCTCAGCTCTCCGTTGTCGATGCGCAGATTGAAGCCGCAGGAGGGGTTGGAGCACGCCCACGCCTTGAAGGTGATCGCTGCGCCATCGCGTCCGTAGTCGCTGAGCGGCAGCAGGACGCCTTCGCTGCACTTGCGGCACGACGGCAGCTCCGAGGGGAGATCCATTGCTCGCTCAGTGGAGGAGTGCGGTCACGCGAACTGCGCGCACCACGGGTAGTCCCGCTCGAACGCCTGGTCGAAGTCGAAGACCCGGGCGAACTCGTCGCGCGTGTCGGTGGCCTGGCTCATGAGCAGCTCCAGCTCCACGAGCGTGAAGACGATGTCGCCGATGTCGGACGAGCTGCGCACGCCCCAGTGCTCGAGGACCAGGCCCGCCATCACGCCGAAGCGCTCGAGGGCGAGGTCACGGCACGCGAGCGCCAGCTCGCGCCCGTTGATGTGCCGGCGCTCCGTCAGCCGCTGCTGGCAGAATTCGAGAGCGCCGAGCACGAAGAGATACGCGCGCTCGTCGAACCGCTGCTCGCGCAGGCGAATGCGGTCCATGATGCCGTCGCGGAAGGCGAGCTCGGGCACGATTGGCAGACAGCTCCACAGATGAAAGCAATAAGGAGGCGCGCCGACGATGCAGCGCGCCCGAACAGAACCAATGGACGCAAGATAATGGTATGACGCCCAGCCCCGTGCAACCGTTTCGTGATCCGCTATCGCGCGGCGTGCGCGGGAGCGGGGTAGAGCGGGAATGCCGAGGCGAGTGCCTTGACTTCCGCCTTCACCTGCGCCGCGACGGCTGCGTCGTCCGCCGCCATCAGCACGCGGTCGATCAGCGCGGCGATCTGCACCATCTCTCCCTCGCGCATGCCGCGCGTCGTCACAGCCGGCGTACCGATGCGAATGCCGCTCGTCACGAAGGGCGACTGCGTCTCCTTGGGCACGGTGTTCTTGTTGACCGTGATGCCGGCGAGATCGAGCGCCTTCTCTGCTACCTTGCCAGTGAGCCCCTTGTTCCGCAGGTCGACGAGCATGAGGTGATTGTCAGTGCCGCCGGAGACGAGCTGATAGCCTCGCTCGACGAGCGCGCCCGCCAGCGCCTGCGCGTTCGTCACGACCTGCCGGCTGTACTCGGCGAACGACGGCTCGAGTGCCTCGCGGAACGCCACGGCCTTCGCCGCGATCACATGCTCGAGCGGACCACCCTGGGTGCCCGGGAACACGGCCTTGTTCACCGCAGCGGCATGTTCGGCCTTGCAGAGGATCAGGCCACCGCGTGGCCCGCGCAGCGTCTTGTGCGTGGTCGTGGTCACGACATCGGCGTGCGGCACGGGCGACGGATACGCACCCGTGGCGGCGAGCCCCGCGAAGTGCGCCATGTCCACCATGAAGATCGCGCCGATCTCCTTCGCGACCTCGGCGAACGCGGCGAAGTCGACGATGCGCGGATAGGCGCTGTAGCCGGCGATGATCATCCGCGGGCGGTGCTCGCGCGCCTGCCGGCGCATGCCGTCGTAGTCGAGGTAGCCCTCATCCGTGAGGCCGTACGAGATGGCCTTGTAGATGAGACCGGAGAAGTTGACCGGCGAGCCGTGCGTGAGATGGCCGCCCTGCGACAGATCCATGCCGAGGAAGGTGTCGCCAGGCTTGAGGAAGGCGAGGAAGACGGCGGCGTTGGCCTGCGCGCCGGAGTGCGGCTGCACGTTCGCGTGGTCCGCCCCGAACAGCTGCTTGGCGCGATCGATCGCAAGCTGCTCCACCTTGTCTACCACTTCGCAGCCGCCGTAGTACCGCTTGCCCGGCAACCCTTCGGCGTACTTGTTGGTGAGTGGCGAACCCATCGCCTCCATGACGGCGGCGGAAACGAAGTTCTCGCTCGCGATCAGCTCCAGCCCGTCGTTCTGCCGGGTGATCTCTTCCTCGATCAACTCGGCGATCTGGGGATCGGCGGCGCGCAGCGCCTCACCGGGCGGGCAACGCTCCCATTCGGCCCAGGACGACATCAGCGGTTCTCCTCGTTCGTGGGGGTCGGTTCGATCGTCTCGATCTTCGCGACGCGGCGCGCATGGCGCCCGCCGGCGAATGGCGTGTCCAACCACGCCTTCAGGATTGCCTTGCCTTCTGCCTCGCCGACGAATCGCGCCGGCAGCACGAGCACGTTCGCGTCGTTGTGCTCGCGCGCGAGTGATGCGATCTCCGGCGTCCACGCGACGGCGGCGCGCACGTTCGCATGCCGGTTTGCCGCGTAGGACATGCCGAGGCCAGTGCCGCAGAGCAGCACGCCGCGCTGGACGTCGCCGCTCGAGACACGCTCGGCCAACGGATGCGCGAGGTCGGCGTAGTCGACGGACGCGTCGGAGCTCGGCCCCATGTCCTCGACGTCGTAGCCGAGCGAGCGCAGCTCGGCTGCGAGCGTCTCCTTGAGCTCGAAGCCGGCGTGGTCGCTGGCGATCAGGATCGTGTCCTGGCTCATGGCTTCGCGGCTGACGCGACTACTTGTTGGGCCACTGCGGCCAGGTGCGCACCATGCCAGCCACCGCCTTGATGCGCTGCTCGGCGAGCCGGTCGGCCGCGACGTACGACGGGATCTTGTCCGCCTTCGCGATCGAGAAGACCTTGAGAATCGTGTCGTAGATCTCGTCCGCCTTGCGGAAGGAACGGGCCGAGCTCCAGCCAGCGAGCTCGGAATAGACGTTGATCACGCCGCCGGCGTTGGCGACGTAGTCCGGGGCGTAGAGAATCCCCTTCTCCTCGATCGCGACGCCGTGGCGCTCCTCGAGCAGGACATTGTTCGCGGCGCCGGCGAGGATCTCGCAGCGGAGCTGCGGGATCGTGGTGTCGTTGATGATGCCGCCGAGCGCGCA
>JAYUTY010000303.1:0-4589 GCA_043754875.1 Gemmatimonadota bacterium | reverse complement strand
GCGCCCTCTCCGGCGGCGGACCGCTCGCCGGCTCCGAGCTCTCGCGCCTCACCCTTTCGCTCGGTGCAGGACTCTACGAGGAGCTGCTCTTCCGCGTCGTGATCGTCGCGCTCCTGGCCAACAGCCTCCGGCTGCTCGGCGTCGGACGGCTGACGTCGGGCGTCGTGGCAACGGTCATCGGGGCGCTCCTCTTCTCTGCTTTTCATTACATCGGACCCTTCGGCGAGCCGCTTCGCCTCGAGTCCTTCGTCTTCCGAGCGCTCGCCGGCCTCGCCTTCAGCGCGCTCTATCTCACGCGCGGCTTCGGCATCACGGCGTGGACGCACGCTCTCTACGACGTGGCCGTGCTGCTCTGAGGCGCCCGCCCGATCATTGCGGTGCCGCCGCTGGACCCGCAGGACTAGCTTACGGTCGGTCAACAATCTCGCTTAGCCACGTCTCCGACATGCCGTTCGCTTCATTCAAGCTGCACCCCGATCTCCAGCGCGGCGTCAAGGAGCTGGGCTTCACTCGCGCCACCCCCATTCAGGAGCAGGCCATTCCGCCGGCGCTGGAGGGCAGAGACCTGCTCGCCTGCGCGATGACGGGCAGTGGCAAGACCGCCGCCTTTCTGCTCCCCATCCTGCACCAGCTGATGGGCAAGTCGCGCGGCACCACACGCGCGCTCGTCCTGACCCCGACGCGCGAGCTCGCCGCGCAGATCGAGGAACACCTCAAGCAGCTCGCCGTGCACACGCCACTCTCCGGCGCGGCGGTGTTCGGCGGCGTCGGAATGGGGCCACAGGAGCACGCGTTCCGCAGCGGCGTGGACGTCATCATCGCCACCCCTGGTCGCCTGTTGGATCACTTCAAGCAGCCGTACGCCAAGCTCGCTGGGCTGGAAGTGCTCGTGCTCGACGAGGCGGACCGCATGCTGGACATGGGCTTCCTTCCCGATATCAAGCGCGTCCTCAAGCACCTGCCCACTGCCCGGCAGACGCTGTTCTTCTCGGCAACGATGCCAGCCCCGATCCTGGCGCTCACCCGCGAGCTGCTCAAGAACCCGGCAACGATCAATCTGGAGCGCAAGGCGGCACCAGCGGTCGGCATCCGGCAGGCAGTCTATGCGGTGCGCGAGGAGCTCAAGCCCGCGCTGCTCGTGGAGCTGATGCGCCGAGGGGACATCGGGAGCGTGATCGTGTTCACGCGGACCAAGCACCGGGCCAACCGCCTCGCGGATTACCTCGTGAAGGAAGGGATCCCGAACGCCAAGATCCACGGCAACCGATCGCAGGCTCAGCGGACCGAGGCGCTCGACGGCTTCCGGACGGGCCGCTACCGCTGTCTGGTGGCCACGGACATCGTGGCGCGAGGCATCGACGTCGAGCAGCTCGAGCACGTCGTCAACTTCGACGTGCCGCATCTGCCGGAGGATTACATCCACCGCGTGGGCCGGACCGCCCGCGCCGACGCCACCGGCGACGCCTTCACCTTCGTCTCGCCGGAAGAGGAGCGCGAGCTGGTGGCGATCGAGCGCGCGATCAGCAAGCGCCTGCCTCGCGTGCTGGTGTCCGGCTTCGACTATGCAAGCAAGCCACAGCAGCGCTTCGAGGTCCCGATCGCCGAACGGATCGCCGAGATCCGGGCTCGCAAGGCGGATGAGCGGAAGCGGGCGAAGGAGAAGGCCGACCGGAAGGCCCAGCAGGGCCCGGGCGGCTCGCCCTCCGGCTCATCCAGGTCATCCGGATCGACGCGCTCCTCGGGCCGGTCTGCCGCATCTGGTACGGCGCGTCCGGCATCTGGTGCTGCTCCGCGCGGTGGAGCGGATGGCGGCGGAGCGGCCGGCGGCGATCGTCCGGCGCGCCCGGCCGGCGCGGGGCGGAGCAGGGGCGGCAGGTCGCGTGGCGCGGGGCGGACTGGCACTGGCGGTGAGTCCGGCCGTGGGTCATCCGGGCCGTACAAGGGGTAGCGTCACGCCGGCCGGACTTCGCGCCAGGACCGAAACAGTGAGTTGGATGAAAGAGGGGGGGTGCCAGCCTGGCACTCCCCCCTCTTTCATGCGTGAGGCGCCACGATCATGAACCTCTCCGACCACAGAACGCGCGCCACACGATTTTCTGCGTCCGACCTGCCGAGCACTATCGTCGAGGTGATGCTCGAGAACAAAAATCAGGCTAGCTTTATCCCTGGGGAACACGCATGATAATGTACGTTCTTAATGCCGCATAAGTATCTGTCGTCGTGAGAGTTGGGTTGTCATCACAAATCGTGTCCAGGACGTACAGGCCTTCGCTTGGCAGGATCGCATCGTCGTCAGAGTCCTTGGCCGGCCCGGCAATCCCGAGCCGGCTTGGATACCCCGCCGGTTTCAGCGTCGTCCGCCGTCCGGCGAGTCGCTAGGCGAAGAGCACGCCCTACCATGCCGAGATGTGCCTCGCGCGACACGGGGGCGAGTCTGTCAAAGGAGCGGGCACCGGCGACTGCCGGTGCCCGCTCTTCTTTCGATCAGATCACGCTCGGGACCATCTCCCGAAGCGCAGTCCGTGCTCTACCTTCCAGGCGATTCGTCGCTTACTGCGTCGCCAGCTTGGTGCCGTACTTCGTGTTGATCACCCCGATGAGCTCGTTCGCGAGGAGGACGTGCGCCGCCGCCGCCGGGTGCACACCGTCAAGGGAGATCAGGTTGCCGAACGTCGCCGTCGCGCTCGTCAGGATGGGGAAGGCCGGCACCTCGCCGCTCGCCCGCTTCGCTGCAAACAGCGGATTCGGGTCGTAGTAGGCAAAGCCGATCTGGTCAGCCCGGGTCTTGATGTACGCGTTGTAGCCATTGATCGTCGCCGTCAGCTGGGTCTGCTCCGCCGCATCGAGAACGAAGAGGTCGCCGACTGGAAACGGAAGACCGGCGGTGTTCTTCTCGCAAGTGATAACCGGGGGAAGTGCCCCGGACCGGATCTGGGGGATGAGCTGCGGGATGTTGACGAGCGATGTCGACCCCGAGCAGTTCGGGTGGATCGTCACGGTCTTGCCGGTCGCCGCGTTGATTCCGGCCTGTGCCTGGGCTGAGGAGGACAGCAGGGCGCCCGTGCTGAGCGACGGGAGCCCTGCCACCTGCACCACTCCGATCAGTACTCCCTTGACTCCCGCGGCGCCGTGCGTGAGCTGCGACGTGAGAGAATCGTAGCTCGCCTGGAACTGTGCCTGCGTGCTCACGATGCCCGGTGAGAAGCCGGCGACAGGGGTGAGGAGGCCAGAGAGTCCCGCATTGAGCACGTCGTTGTTCCCGATCCAGATCGTCGCGAACGTCGGGTTCGCTTCGAGCGCCTTCTCCACCTGGCTCTTCCCGCCCAGGAACAGCGTCGTCAGCGTGTTGGATGCCACCGTCGTCCGGCTCGACGGATCCAGCACGCGCGCCCCTGGTACGGCGACGTTGTTCAGCACGTCCGTCACCGAACTCGGGTTGCGCAGGTCGCAGGTGGCCGACGTCGAGCCAACTCCTACGAGTGCCCCGGTCTGCGTGCTGGCGATCGGCGGCGTGCAGCCTCGGCCAGCCAGCGATGGATAGTGATACTGCGTCCCCATCGCCCGGGCGAGCAGCAGGGCGTAGCTCTGCCGCTGCGTCGAATCGTTGATCCCGCCGCTCTGGTAGCCGGCCGTGATGCTGTTCCCGATCGCGATGTAGCTCTTGAAGATGTCTCCGCCGGCCGGCGTTGTCGGTCCGAGCAGGCTCAGCTTGTTGGTCTCACAGGCCGCGAGGGCCAGCACGGAGCCGATGGCCGCCACGCGGGTGAGATGTGTCAGTCGATGCATCCTGATGAGTCTCCGAGCGTGGGTTAGAACGAGGCCTTGAGGCTGAGCGAAAGAATGTTCGCGTTCAGCGTGTAGGAGCCACTGTTGAGCGCGATCGCCTGCGCCGTCGTGCTGTTGACCGTGCGCTCGTCGACGCGTCCGCGGCGGCCAGGGGTGAAGATGTGCGCGTACGTGGCGTCCAGAACGAGATGCTGACCGAGCGGCAGCCCGCCTCCGAGCATTCCCAACTCGCGGTCCTGCTCCGGAAGGAGCGGCGTCACCGTCTCCTCGGGCGCCGCAGACGTAGCGGCCGTGAAGCCCGCCCGCAGCGCCGCGCCGCTCATGAACCGGCGCTCGGCGCCGAACCGGATCGAGGAGGTGTTGTTGTAGTCCTCCTGAAGCACCTTCTTGGGCGCCGGACCCTGGAAGTTCACGGGGAGCTGGTTGAATGACTTCCAGCCCACGTAAGCGTACTCCATGCTCAGCGTGGTGTTGGCGAACCCGGTGTAGCCGAAGCCCGCCTGCACCTGCGCCGGATGGCGGATCGACGTCTGGACCTTCTGCGGAACGAGTGCACCGGTCGTGAACTGGCTGGCCACGAGCGCATCGACCGGGGTGCCTCCCGGCACGGGAGCCGCGGCGGTGCTGAACGGGTTGCCCGCGGCGAGCGTCAGCCCAGTGGGCCGCGCCTCGAACGTCGCGTCCGCATCGTCGTAGTTGAACGAGAGCTGCGAGAGGAAGCGCGCGCCGAACTCCCACACCGGCGTCAGCCGCCCGTGGATGCCGACGTCTGCCCCGAACGCGTTGGTGGAACCCTTGAGACG
>JAYUTY010000302.1:0-4598 GCA_043754875.1 Gemmatimonadota bacterium | reverse complement strand
TGATCCGCGCCGCCCCCTCTACAACAAGGCGCTACAGGGCGAGTATCCGCCCGGATCCACCTTCAAGCTGGCAACGACGGTGATGGGGCTGGAGACGGGAGCGGTGACGATGACCGATCACATGCCGATCCCCTGCACGGGAGGGATGCAGTATGGCTCCCGGTACTTTCACTGCGATGGCAAGCACGGCAGCCTCGACCTCACGGGCGCGATCGCCCAGTCGTGCGACGTCTACTTCTACCAGCTCGGGCTGAAGCTCGGCCTCTCCCGCATGCTCGCCGGCGGCGTCGCCCTCGGATTCCGCGAGCGGGCCGGCATCGACCTCCCTGAGGAGCGGCGCTCTCGGTGGCCCGAGACGGTCGAGTACTACAACCGCGCCTACGGGGCACGCAACTGGACGCAATCGGTGGTGCTCAACCTCTCGATCGGCCAGGGCGAGAACGCTCAGACCATTCTGAACATGGCCCGCTTCTACACGGCGCTGGCCACCGACGGCAGCGCGGCGCGGCCGATGATCGCCAAGCACGCGCCGGAGCGAAAGCGGATCTTCACGTTGCCGCCCCAGCAGATGGCACTGATGCGCGCTGCGCTCGCCAACGTCGTGAGCAGCGGCACCGCGACCGGCGCCAGGATTCAGGGGGTGACGCTGGCGGGCAAGACGGGGACGGCGCAGAGCGGCAAGTACGGAACGGACGGCAAGGAGCTGAATTTCGCCTGGTTCGTCGGATTCGCTCCGGCCGACGACCCCAAGATCGTTGTTGCCGTAATGCTCGAGTACGTGCCGTTCCACGGCGCCGTCACGGCAACGCTCGCCTCCAGGATCATCAGCTCCTACCTCCACGTCACACCCGTGAACGTGCTCGCGCCGACTGGCTGACCGCGCAGCGTTCCATCGCACATCCGCGGTGCACGCGGTCGATGCCGGCGGCTAACTTACAGGCATGTCGGAACTACCGCGGATTCGCGCCACGACCATCCTGGCCGTGCGACGCAATGGGACCGTGGCGCTGGGTGGCGACGGGCAGGTGACCGTCGGCGACACCGTCATGAAGGCCAAGGCGAACAAGGTACGCGCCATTGGCGATGGAAAGCTGCTTGCCGGCTTCGCCGGCTCGGCCGCCGATGCGCTCACGCTCTTCGAGAAGTTCGAGGAGAAGCTGCAGCGCTATCCCTCCAACATTCCACGCGCCGCCGTCGAGCTCGCGAAGGATTGGCGCAGTGACCGCGTGCTGCGCCGCCTCGAGGCGCTGCTCGTCGTCGCGAGCGCGTCGCACGGCTACATCATCTCGGGCACGGGCGAGCTGATCGAGCCGGACGACGGCATCCTCGCGATCGGCTCGGGGGGCGCGTACGCGCTCGCCGCCGCGCGCGCGCTCGCGAACAACACCGAGCTGTCCGCCGCGGAGATCGTGCGGCAGAGCCTGACCATCGCCGGCGAGATCTGCGTCTACACGAACACGAACATCACCGTGCTGGAGCCGAGCTGATGGCGTCGCCCCGTACCCAGCAGGCGCTTGCTCGCCTGGCGGATCTGACCCCGCGCCAGATCGTGGCCGAGCTGGATCGCTACATCGTGGGCCAGGCGGACGCGAAGAAGGCGGTCGCGATCGCGTTGCGCAACCGGTGGCGCCGGCAGCAGGCGCCGGAGTCCATCCGCAACGAGATCTCGCCCAACAACATCATCCTCATCGGACCCACGGGCGTGGGGAAGACGGAGATCGCCCGTCGCCTGGCCAAGCTCGCCGGCGCGCCATTCATCAAGGTCGAGGCTTCCAAGTTCACCGAGGTCGGCTACGTCGGCCGCGATGTGGAAGGAATGATCCGCGATCTCGTGGACAGCGCGATCGAGATGGTGCGGCAGGAGCGCGAGAGTGAGGTGGAGGATCTGGCGAACGAGCGCGTGGACGAGCGACTGCTGGATCTGCTTCTTCCGGCGCCCGTTGCAGCCACGCCGGCGGCGCCCGCGTCGACCACTGCCCCAGCCAGCGCACCTGCCGAGCCGGTGCTCGTGGACGTCGGCGGGTCGGGCGGCGTGTTCGTGGTGAACACGAGCGGCGACGTTCATTCCCAGCCCGCCACTGATCCTGCCGTGGACCGCTACCGCCGCACGCGCGAGAAGCTCAAGGGGCTGCTGCTCGATGGGCAGCTCGATCAGCGTGAGGTCGAGATCGAGGTCACGCCCGCGGGCTCGCCGATGTTCGACATGTTCGCGTCGCAGGGTGCGCCGGAGAACATGGAAAACTTCACCGAGATGCTGCGCGACATGATGCCGCAGCGGAAGAAGAAGCGCACGGTGAAGGTCAGCGAGGCGCGTCGCATCCTGCTCGAGCAGGAGTTCGAGAAGCTGGTGGACATGGAGGACGTCACTGCCGACGCGCTGGAGCGCGTCGAGACGCTCGGCATCGTCTTTCTCGACGAGATCGACAAGATCGCCGGAGAGAAGAGCCAGATGGGCGGGCCGGACGTCTCGCGGGAGGGTGTGCAGCGCGACCTCCTGCCGATCGTCGAAGGCTCGAACGTGCAGACGAAGTACGGCATGGTGAAGACGGACCACATCCTCTTCGTCGCCGCCGGCGCATTCCACGTGAGCAAGCCGTCCGATCTCATCCCGGAGCTTCAGGGCCGCTTCCCGATTCGCGTGGAGCTCAAGCCGCTCACGGAGGCGGACTTCATCCGCATCATGACCGAGCCGGAGAACGCGCTCACGAAGCAGTATGCCGCCCTCGTCGCCGCGGATGGCGCGGTGCTCGAGTTCACCACGGATGGCATCGCGGAGATCGCACGCATTGCAGCCACAGTCAATTCGCGCATGGAGAACATCGGCGCACGCCGGCTGCACACCGTGATGACGACGCAGCTCGAGGAGACGCTGTTCGACCTGCCGAATGTCGAGATCAAGACGATCGTGGTGAACGCGGAAGCCGTGCGCGAGAAGCTGAAAGCGATCGTGGAGGATGAGGACCTCCGGAAGTACATCCTCTAGCTTCTCCAGCTGCGGCGGGCGAGCCGTCTTGCCCGCCGCTTTCGGGGCGCGTTACCTTGCCCGCGGCACTCCCCTCACCTGACCGTCCATGACGCCGCAGCCGCACCGCGACTTCCTCGCGATCCCCGACTTCTCCGCGCCGGAGCTCAATGCGCTGTTCGATCTCGCCGAGCGAATGCGCCGCCGCGAGTACACGAAGCAGCCGCTCGCGGGAAAGACGCTGGCGATGATCTTCATGAAGGCCAGCACCCGCACGCGCGTCTCGTTCGAGGTCGGAACGTACCAGCTGGGCGGGCACGCCCTCTTCCTCTCGCCGCGCGACGTGCAGCTCGGCCGCGGCGAGCCGATTGCCGATACCGCGCGCGTCCTCTCGCGCTACGTGGACGGCATCATGATTCGCACCTTCGCTCACCAGGACGTCGAGGAGCTCGCGCGTTACTCCGACGTGCCGGTGATCAATGGGCTCACCGACCTGCTGCACCCGTGCCAGATCCTCGCCGACATCCTCACCATCCGCCAGCACCTTGGCGGCATCGAGGGTAGAAAGGTCGCGTGGATCGGAGACGGAAACAACATGGCCAACTCGTGGATCAACGCGGCGTATCGGCTCGGCTTCGAGCTCGCGATCGCGTGTCCGGATGGCTACGAGCCGGCCGACCACCTGCTCGAACGCGCGACGGGCCACGCGAACATCAGCATCGTGCGTGATCCGCGAGAGGCCATCGCCGGCGCGCACGTCGTCAATACGGATGTCTGGGCGAGCATGGGGCAGGAGGACGAGCAGAAGAAGCGCGAGCGCGACTTCGCCGGCTTCACGGTGGATTCCGCGATGATGAGCCAGGCCGCGTCCGACGCGATCTTCCTTCACTGCCTTCCGGCGCATCGAGGCGAGGAAGTGTCCGCCGACGTGATCGATGGCCCGCAGAGCCGAGTCTGGGACGAGGCGGAGAATCGCCTGCACATCCAGAAGGCGATCATGGCCGTGCTCATGGGCGGAGAATCACTCGAATGACGATTCCGGCGGTGGGCACCATGGCGCCGGACTTCACGGCCATCACGGACGACGGTACCACGCTGCGGCTGAAGTCCCTGCGTGGCACGCCGCTCGTGCTTTTCTTCTACCCCAAGGATGACACCCCTGGCTGAACCATCGAAGCATCCGGTTTTCAGGATGCTCTCCCTCGGTTCGAGGGACTCGAGGCAAGGGTGATCGGCGTCAGCCCCGACACCGTGAAGAAGCACGTGAAGTTCAAGGCGAGGCACGGCTTCACCTATCCGCTCATCGCCGACACGGAGCACATCGTGTCAGAGCTGTACGGCGTCTGGGCGCAGAAGTCGATGTTCGGCCGCAAGTACTGGGGAGTGAATCGGACAACCTTCGTGATCGACGCCAATGGACGGATCGTCCACGTCTTCGACAAGGTGAAGCTGCTCGGACACGCGGACGAGGTCGCTTCGTTGATCGCCGGTCTGAAGCCGTAGCCCGTTCGACCCTGTCGGGCATGCCGTCGGCACGTCTCCTGCCTCTCACGGGGGCGGCGTCACATGACGTCGCCCTTTCTTTTTCCGAGAGTGAGCGCATGGCAGGCACAAACGAGAAGAACCGAGACGAGTC
>JAYUTY010000301.1:0-4602 GCA_043754875.1 Gemmatimonadota bacterium | reverse complement strand
AAGGCGAGGATGGCTGACGGCCGATCGATCCGCTCGACCGAGTCCACAGTGGCGCGCAGCGACCGGAGCGCGCGCTGGATGATGCGCCAGCGGCCGGCGTGCAGGCGCAGTCGGCGCGCCCAGCGGGGAGGAGGGCCAGACGCGTTGCGCCGCGAGAGAAAGAGCGCGAGCGCGCCGATCCCGATGATCACCGACGCGTACGTCCCCACGATTCCCACGAGCGCGGTGAGCACCGTGCCCGCGTGCCGGAAGACGATCGCCACGACGAGCACGACGGCCGCCAGCGAGAACACCTCGAGAAAGAGCTCGGCGTACAGAACGACGAGCACACTCGACCGAGCCAGGCCGGCCTCCGACAGCACGAAGTAGCGCGCCGGCTCGGCCCCGCTGCGCGCCGGCGTGATCGCCGCGGCGAAGTCGCCGCCAAGACAGGTGCGGAGGGCGGTGCCGAAGCGCAGCGGAATGCCGGCCGCGCGGGCACTCCAGCGGATCTTGAGCGCCCGCGCCACGACTTCGATGGCGACCGCAGCGAGCGCGAGCGCGTGGGCGATCGGCGGCAGCGCGAGCGAGGTGCCGCCCTGCGACCACCCCGCGATCATGTAGATGGAGACCCCGATCGTCGCGGCGAACGAGAGCGCCGTGAGCAACCATCGCGTGGGGTTCATGCCGGTGGCCGCAAGCGCATCGACGGATAATAATCGCCGGGCACTGCCCAGCGATCTGCCCACGATTCTGCCCCACACGGGCGAAGATCTTGCCCAGACTGCAGCCATGCCGCCAACTGAACGTGGAGCGACGACGCTTCAGACGACTGCCGTGAAAGGCGGCACGCAGCACACGCTGGAGATCCCGAGCGGGCGGGAGCGGCTGCCCGCGCTCTGGCTCGTGCCCTCGGGTACCGCCCCTACTCCCGCGGCGATCCTGCTCCATGGGCTCAGCTCGGAGAAGGAGCGAATGGCAGCCTCAGTGGGGCGCTCGCTCCTCGCGCGCGGCATTGCATCGCTGGCGCTCGACCTGCCGCTCCACGGCGCGCGTCGGAGTGCGGCCGGCGGCGAGTCGTTCAAGAATCCGCTCGTCCTCGTGGGTGCCTGGCGATCGGCGCTGCGCGAGGTGGGGCACGCCACGGACTGGCTGATCGAGCAGCCGGAAACGGACGCCAATCGGGTCGGGGTAGTCGGCTACTCGCTCGGCGGATTTCTCGCGCTGATCGCCGCAGCAGAGGAGGACCGTCTTCAGGTGGTCGCGCTTGCGGCGGCTGGCGACCTGCCGGACGCGACACCGTACGCCGCCATCGTCCGCGGCCTCGTCGATCCGCTGCGCGCCGTGCGTCGGCTGCACGGGCGTCCGCTCCTGCTCGTCAACGGGCGCTACGACACGACCACACGGCCCGCCCAGGCCGAGCGGCTGTTCGCCGCCGCGTCGCAGCCCAAGTCGATGCTCTGGTACGATGGCGGGCACTGGCCATCGCCGGCGACGATCGAGCAGACGGCGGATTGGACGGCGACCGCACTCCGTGGCGCAGCCTGAGCCCGCGGGCCACCGCTTGCGCGCGGGGCTGCGTGGCTGAAGGTTGCGTGCGTCGCGGGCATGAGCCCGACCGCGTTCACACATCATCAGCGCTGCCACCGTGTCCTCCTCCCAGCCGACCGCGTCCGACCGCCGCGAGTTCCTCGGACGCATCGCCGCTGCCGCATCGGCGGCGGCCCTCCTGAGCGGCGCCGGGTGCGCCTCGCCGCTCGCAGCGGGCGCGCAATCGCTCACCGCGACCCCATCCTCCGGCCGTGCCTTCGACGATACGTGGACGCAGCGGGTCAGCGCCGCGAAGCATCGCGCCGTCTTCGACTCGCCGGGTGTCGAGGCGGGGCTCGCGCTCACCCACTCGGTCACGTACCTGACCGGCTACAGGGAAATGTTCCCGGACAGCGAGGCCGTCGCCGTGGTGGTGATGCGCCACATGGGCACCGTGCTGGCGATGAACGACGCGCTGTGGAGCAGATACGAGCTGGGCGAGATGGTGAAGCTCAAGGATCCGTCGACGGACGCAATGGCGAAGCGCAATCCGTTCATCCACGTCGACAAGAGTGACAAGAAGGCGTTGGTCGAGCCGGAGGAATCACTCGAGGCGCTGCACGCGCGCGGCGTGATCCTCCTCGCCTGCAACAGGGCGCTGATGGGTCTTGGGGCCCGTCTGGCCGAAAAATTCAAGCGTCCCGTGGACGAGGTGCGCGCCGAGTTCCGCGCCGGCCTCGTGCCGGGCGTCGTGCTGCAGCCGTCGGGGATCTACGCCGTGGCGCGCGCGCAGGAAGCGGGCTGCACCTTCATCAAGTCGACCTGATCGCCTCGCCCGGTCGCTCGCCGGACCGCGAGCCCGATCGCAGCCGGTCGAGCAGCGCGCGTCCAGCGGGCCAGCTTCCCAGCCCGCTCGCACTGTTGATGTGGCCCGCGCCCGACAGCATCACCAGCTCGCTCCCCCAGCGCGCGGCGAACTCACGCGCGCGATCGGCCGTGACGTAGAGATCGTCGTCGCTCGCGACGACGATGCTGGGGAAGCGGAGCGGCTCGAGCGGCATCGGCGTGAAGCCGACCGGACCGTCCGGATAGTTTGGCCCTTCCGTATCGCTTGGCGCCACGAGCATTGCGCCTCGCACGCGGTCGATCTGCTCGTCGCTCGCGGTGGCGCTCCACGCAGCGATCAGCGCGCAGGCCGTGCTGTGGCCCACGAGCACGGCCGGTGTCGTGGGCGACGCGAGCGATGCCACCGCGTCATCCAGTCGCGCGCACCACTCGTCGCATCGTGGCGTGGCCCAGTCGCGCTGCTCCACGCGCACGCACGAAGGATCCTCGCGCACCCACCAGCTCTGCCAGTGTTCGGGGCCGGAGTCGTACAGGCCGGGCAGGATCAACGTGACCGTGGGCGACGGAGCGGGCATCATCATTCCGATCATTGTAGTCGCGCGTACAGCTCGATCCAGGGTGCGAGTGGGTGATCGCTCGTGTGGACGGCATCCACGGTGCTCCCGAGCTGCTTGACGATGCGCTCCTCGATGCGCGCCCACGGTCTCGTCCACTCGTCGGCGATCGGCACGAGCACGTCGCCGACGACCCGCTCGACGCGAAAGCCGAGGCGCTCCACGAGGCGTGCCGCCGAGGTCGGGGTAAAGCCATAGCGGTACGGAAAGCCGAGCAGGTTGTTCTGCGCCAGCCAGCCGCGCGCGACGGCGCTGAGCGGTGTGGTGAGCAGCGGGCGCAGTGCCGCGTAGCAGGCGCCGTTGGGAACGCGGAGCGCGAGCATCCCGCCCGCCGAGAGATGGCGGCGTGCCGCGTGGATCGTCGCGGCGGGATCGGCCAGCTGATCGAGGCAGTTCCAGATCGCGACCGCGTCGGCGCGCCGCGCTGCGTCGAGCGACTCGAGCGGGCCGTCGTGCACCATGAAGCCGAGCGAGCGGGTGAAGTCATTGGCGGATCGGTTGACGTCCACGCCGGTGAACTGCCATCCCGCATCGCGCGCCGCAGCGAGGAAGGCACCCACGTAGCTCCCGACTTCGATCCCCGTGCCGCGCCGGCCCGCGATCTCGGTGAGCCGCTCCGCCTGCGCGGCGTACGATGCGCGCTGTGTGTCGTGCAGCGACTGCATCACCTCGCGCGTCGGCCCGTCCTCGGCATAGATCTCCGACAGCTCGTGAGCGCGCTCGATCGGATTGCGGTAGACGAGACCGCACTCTGTGCAGCGTACCACGCGCAACGGCGGGCGCTGTGAGAAGGCGACGCGATCCATCAGGTGCGGTGGCGGCGTCTCGGGGCGCAGACGCCGCTCGTGGAATGCCCAGAGCTCCTCGACCTCCGTGCGCATCTCGTCCGCGGTCGCGAGCTCACGCGCGTCGGCGCTGCCGCAGGCGATGCAGTCGGTGAGCTCGTAGGTGATGGTCATCGGGCGCGTCGCTCGCTGGAAGGTGGTGCTCCATGCGAGGCAAATCGGGTGCGAGCAGCGGTCTCGTCACGCTCGCTCGCCGATGCTCCACGTCACGGCTCGAAGAAGCACCGCAGGAGGACGTCGAGCGCGAGGGTGTACTTGTGCGTGTGCTCCTGGCTGGCACGCTGCACCGGATCGGTGCCGTCCAGCGCGGAGAGGAGTGGCCGTGCCTCGCGGAGCGCGACCACGAGGTGCTCCGCCTGCAAACCGGACGCGTGGGCGTACCGACACAGCTGTACGCTCGCGTGCTCGAGCGCCGCTTCGTCTATCGATGCGCCGGCGAACCAGCGTGCGAGGACCAGGCGGTACTCTACGAACTCGGGAACGTCCGACATCGCGTGTGCGGCGCTCATGAAGCGTTCCTGCGGCGTTGGCCGCGAAGGCCCGGCTACCTTGTCGGGCGTCAGCAACACCCGTCGTACGTGGGATTCTGCTCTGGCAGGCTGACGTAGTCAGCGTCAACGAACGTGATCAGGCAGCAGAACACTCTGTCCCGGGCGTGCACCGCGCAATAGGCAGCTCGTCAGCAGCTCGTCTACAGCTCGTCGTTCAGCACGGCGATCTCCTGCAGCAGCGCCTCACGCTCGGCCAGCAGGGTCAGGACGTCGGCATCGCGTGCAGCCGCGTCGTAG
>JAYUTY010000300.1:0-4612 GCA_043754875.1 Gemmatimonadota bacterium | reverse complement strand
ACGATGCCCTTCGTCGCGTCGTGCCGCTCTTCCTTCCCATCCGTGCCGGTGACGACGATGCTGGTGACGGGAGCGCCCGCCTTGCCGGCGACCAGCTTCGCCGTGCCCCTGATCGTGGTGACCTTGTTCTTCTTGAACAGGAACTCCACTCCCTTGGAGTTCTGCGTGCTCACGGCGCGCGAGCGCTTCATCGCCACGCCGTAGTCGAGCTTGACCTCGCCGATGGAGACGCCGAAGTCTGCGCCCTTCTTCACCTTCTCGGCGAGTGACGCCGACTCGAGCAGCGCCTTGGCAGGGATGCATCCCCAGAGGACGCAGGTGCCGCCGAGCCCCTCCCGCTCCACGACGGCGGCAGTGAGGCCGAGCTGGGCGCAGCGAATGGCGCCTACGTAACCGGCGGGACCGCCGCCGATGAAGATCACGTCGAAAGTAGCCATGATGGCGGTCTGCGTGCGGGTTGAATGCGGGTTAGTAGACGAGCATCAGCGGGTTCTCGACCAAGCGCCGGAGCGTCTGGAGGAACCGGGCACCGACCGCGCCGTCGATGATGCGGTGGTCGCAGCTCATCGTGAGGCGAACGCGTTGACGAACGACCGGCTCGCCGTCGACGACGACCAGCTTGTCCTCGCTCGTGCCGATAGCGATGATCGCCGCCTCGGGCGGATTGATGATCGCGGTGAACTGGTCGATGCCGAACATGCCGAGGTTGCTCACCGAGAAGGTGGAGCCGGTGAACTCCTCGGGCTTGAGCTTCCGTTCGCGGGCCCGCTTGGCGAGCTCCTTCGCCTCGCGCGAGATCTCGCTCATGCGCTTGGTGTCGGCGTCCCAGATGACGGGGACGATCAAGCCGTCGTCCGTCGCGACCGCCATGCCGAGGTGCACGCGGTTGTGATAGCGAATGTGGTCGCCACCCCAGTGCGCGTTCACCTCCGGGTGCTGCGAGAGCGCAACGGCGATCGCCTTCAGGAGCACGTCGTTGACGGACACCTTGAACTCGTCGCCGAGCGCGGTCATCGCCTTCCGCATCTCCATCACACGGGTGAGGTCGAGCTCCGCAGTGAGATAGAAGGTGGGGATGGGGCCGATGGACTCGCCGAGCCGCTTCGCGATGATCTTGCGAATGTTCGTCAGCGGCACGTCGGTGAAGTCCGCGCCTGTGGCAGCGGCTCTCTGTGCGCTTGCCGGGCCGCTCGGCGCCGCTGCGGCCGCGCTGCTGGCCGAGGCTGCGGCTGGTGCGACTGCGGCTGCCTCGATGTCGCGCTTGATGATGCGGCCGTTGGGGCCGGAGCCGTGCACCGTGCCGAGGTCGAGCCCCTTCTCGCTCGCCAGTCGGCGTGCGAGGGGCGAGGAGCGAACAGGCCCGGAGGGAGCGGCAGCCGGAGTGGATGCCTGCGGAGGCGGCGCACTCACCGAGGGCGTCGGAGGAATTGCCTGCGCTGCATCCGATGCAGTCGCCGTTGTCTCGCGTCCGCCGGTCATGACGGCTGCGTCGTTCTGCGAGGGACCGGTGCTCCGCATCGGCTCCTGCGCGACCACGGGTATCTCCGGTGTCTCGGGCTCGGCGCGTGGCGCGGCACCGCCACCCGAGGGCACGGCGGCGCCCTGCACGAGCGCGTCGATGTTCTCGTCGGCTGCAGCGATGACGCCGACCAGCGTGCCGACTGGAGCCGAGTCGCCCTCGTTGATCAGGCGCTTGCGGAGCACTCCGTCGCCGCGGGCGACGAGCTCCATGATCGCCTTGTCCGTCTCGACTTCACCGATCGGGTCGCCGCTCTTGACCGCGTCCCCTTCGTTCTTGAGCCACTTGACGAGCTTTCCCTCCTCCATCGTGGGGGAAAGCGCCTCCATGAAGATCTTGGTTGCCATTGAGTGTGCCTGGCTCAGTCGAGATACATGACTTTCCGCACTGCCGCGATCGTCTTGGGCAGGTCGGGCTTGGCGTGCTTCTCGAGGCTCTTGGCGTACGGCATCGGCACGTCGGCCTGATGTACGCGCACGACAGGGGCGTCGAGGTTGTCGAAGCATTCGCGCTGGATGTAGTCCACCACCTGAGCGCCTACTCCACAGAGCTCCCAACCCTCTTCGAGAACGACCGCGCGGTTGGTCTTGTTCACCGACGCGGCGATCGCCTCGACGTCCATGGGGCGGATCGTGCGCAGGTCGACCACATCGATGCGGATGCCTTCCTTCGCGAGCTGGTCGGCCGCCTGCATCGCCACGAGCACCATCTTGCCGTGCGTGATGATCGAGCAGTGATCGCCCTCGCGCTTGAGGTCGGCCTTTCCGATCGGGATGACGTACTCCTCTTCGGGGACTTCGCCCTTGGTGTTGTAGAGCATCTCGCCTTCGAGGAAGCAGACCGGGTTGTCATCGCGAATGGCGGCCTTCAGCAGCCCCTTGGCGTCGTACGGCGTGCCGGGAGCGATGACTTTGAGCCCGGGGATGTGGGCGAGCCACGACTCCCAGGCCTGCGAGTGCTGCGCGCCGAGCTGCAGCGCTGCGCCGTTGGGGCCGCGGAAGACGATCGGGATGTTGTACTGGCCACCCGACATTGCGAGCATCTTCGCGGCGGCGTTGACGACCTGGTCGATGGCGAGGAGGGCGAAGTTCCACGTCATGAACTCGATGACGGGCCGGAGCCCCACCATCGCCGCGCCGACGCCGACGCCAGCGAAGCCGAGCTCCGTGATCGGTGTGTCGACGACGCGCATCTCGCCGAACTCCTGGAGGAAGCCCTTGGAGACCTTGTACGCGCCATTGTAGACGGCGACCTCCTCACCCATGAGGAAGACACGATCGTCGCGACGCATCTCTTCCTGAATCGCCTGACCGAGCGCGTCTCTGTACGTGATGACTGGCATGATGTCGGTTGAGTGTCGGCGGTCAGGTCGCGGTGTCGACGAGCACGTCTTCGAACAGTGCCTCGAGTGGAAGCTCCGGCGACGCATCGGCGAAATCCCAGGCGTCCTGCACGACGGCCTTGATCTCCTCATCCATCTTCTGGAGCTGCTCGTCGGTGAGCTCGCCCTGCTCGTGCATGAGCGCGCGGAGGATCGTGATGGGGTCGCGCTTCATGTACTCCTCGAGCTCCGCCTTGGTGCGGTAGGTGCCGCTCACGGCATCGGACATCGAGTGGCCCATGAAGCGATAGGTGCGCACCTCGAGCAGCGTCGGCATCTGCTCCTTCCGCGCGCGCTCGACGGCCTCGCCGACTGCCTGGCGGACGGTGAAGACGTCCTGCCCGTCGCACTGGGCGCGCGCCATGTTGTACGCCGCGCCGCGCTCGTAGATGTCGTGGATGGCCGAGGCGCGCTCGAGCGACGTGCCCATGCCGTAGCGGTTGTTCTCGATGATGAAGACGCATGGCAGCTTCCAGAGCGCGGCCATGTTGAGCGCTTCGTGGAAGGCTCCCGTGTTCACCACCGACTCGCCCATGAAGCAGACGATGACCTGGTCGCCGCCGCGATACTTGATCGCGAAGCCGACACCGGCCGCGAGAGGCACGTGGCCGCCGACGATTCCGTGACCGCCCAGGAAGTTGTGGTTGCGGTCGAACATGTGCATGGAGCCGCCCTTGCCGCGCGAGCAGCCGTCCTGGCGGCCGAACAGCTCGGACATCACCGCGCGGGGGGTGATGCCACGCGCGAGCGCCTGGCCGTGGTCGCGGTACGTCGTGATGACGTAGTCATCAGGGCGAAGCATGCTCAGCGTGCCGGTGCTGACCGCCTCCTGCCCGATGTACAGGTGGCAGAAGCCGCCGATCTTGCCGAGCGCGTACGCCTCGGCCGTGCGCTCCTCGAAGCGGCGCTGGAGCAGCATCGAGTGCAGCAACTCCATGTTGAGCGCGGTGTCGCTGCTCTTGCCCTGCTCTGGTTTCTTCTTGGCGGCCATCGGTGTCGTGGCGTGGTGAGGAGCGGCCGGGTGGCCGTTCCGGTGTGACGTGCGTCTGGCGACGGGTGGGCTAGACGCCCGCGGCCTGCACCTGCTCCCAGGCGTGATAGCTCGAGCGCACCAGCGGCCCGCTCTCGACGTGCTTGAAGCCGAGCTCCATGCCGATCTCGTACAAGCGGCGGAAGTCCTCGGGCGTCACGTAGCGATCGAGCGCGATGTGCCCATCGGAGGGGCGCAGATACTGGCCGAGGGTGAGGATGTCGACGTCGACCGTGCGCAGGGTGCGCATGACCTCGACGACCTCCTCGTTTGTCTCACCCATACCGAGGATGATGCCGGTCTTGGTGAGAATGTGAGGCGCGATCCGCTTGGCAGTGCGGAAGATCTCGAGCACGCGCTCGTACCGGCCGCCGGGACGGCACTTCTTGTAGAGGCGCGGTACCGTCTCGGTGTTGTGATTGTAGATGTCGGGCTCCGCTTCGAGCACGGTGCGGATGGAGGCTTCCTTCCCCTGGAAGTCGGGGACGAGCACCTCGACCGACGTCGACGGGCTGCGGAGCTTGATCTGGCGGATCGATTCGGCGAAGGCCCAGGCCCCGAAGTCGGGGAGGTCGTCGCGATCGACGGACGTGAGCACGACGTGCTGGAGATTCATCACGGTCGCGGCTTCGGCGACGCGCTCCGGCTCGGTGGGGTCGTACTTGGGCGGCCGACCATGGGC